>JAKSBB010001312.1 GCA_022361315.1 Desulfobacterales bacterium | reverse complement strand
GTGCCGGGGAATACTCAACTATAACCGGATACCGGGAGAATCACAAGTTCTGGTTTTTGGGGCCCAGGGTTCTCACCATCTTTCCCGTTGCAACCCGGCACCAATGGCATTAAAATATCCGGGATAAAGAAACGGGCAGAATGAACCTGAAATAAAGGAAATCTCAAATGAACGTGATCATGGATCTATGTGTGGTGCCCCTGGGCGTGGGCGTGTCTCTTTCCAAATATGTGGCGGCCTGCCACGAGGTGATAACAGCATCAGGGCTGACATCCGAACTCCATTCCAACGGCACCAATATCGAGGGGGAGTATGATGCAGTGATGGCCGTGGTAAAGCAATGCCACGAGCGTGTCCACGAGATGGGCGCCCCCCGTATTCAGACCATTATCAAGATGGGGACCCGGACCGATAAGGAACAGACCATGTCGGACAAAGTAACCAGCGTAAAAAACAAATTGTAAAACTACCCTGAATTGTCCATCAGCGTCTGAAGAATCTCATCAATTTTTTCCTGGGCGCCCGCTGCATCCATGGTGCAGCCGCCGGCGCCCCGGTGTCCGCCGCCGCCGTACCTGGCAAGCATATGCCCCACATTCACCTTGCAGTCCGGGGTAAAGATGCTGTGACCCACGGAGATGAGCACCTGTTTCTTTTCCGGAGAGGCATAGCGGATCTTGATGCTGGCCATGGTTTCCGGAAACAGGGAATAGGTCAGGAAACGGTTGCCGGAGGGCACTTTTTCAAGGGATCTGAAGTCCGTGATTGAAATCCGCTGTTCGACCGTGGTGTGGTCCAGGAGGTACTGCCGGAATGCTTCATTCTCGCGGATAACCTCTTCGGCCCGCTCCGCCACATCCGGGTCGGCCATGACTTTTTCAATACGGTAGCGCCTGAGCATGTCCACCAGCCGGTTCCAATAGGGGATATCTTCGAAATCCTTGTTCTTTATGGTCATGGACAACAGGATATAGGGGTAGTCTTCGGGCCGTTTGACCTGGTCCTTGTTCAGATCGGCCGAGTCAATCATATCTGTATTCAGGACCAGTTCGTCATAGCGGTTATCCAGCTTCCCCCGGGATTTGTAGTAGTCATAAATCACTCCGGCTGCAGACGGGGCGATATGGAATGCGCCGGGCAGGGGATTATCCGGGGTGTTTGAGACGTGGTGGTCGAACCAGAGGCCGGCATCGGGGTGGGGGGGGAGGTTGGCAATGATATCCCCGGGTTGGATGTCGGCAATACCGGCCTGGATCTGGTTGGGTTCCATCCAGACGATTTCCAGGTCGGGGGCTTCTGCCTCAAGAAGGAGAACGGCGCAGACGATGCCGTCAAAATCCGGTCGGGTGACTATTCTCATTGGTTGTCCTTTTCCATGGGATGGGTGTGGTCAAAAAACTAACGCATCCCCTAAAGATGCGGGGCTCACATATAGGTATTGATAAATCAAACCCTCCATTTTTTCAAGCCTGATTCCAAGGGATAGCTCCGGGGTTTTGTCTTGACCGGACTTAAGACCTGTGTTTTGATGACATAAATCTTATTGATTCGGCTGATATTCTCATTCTTAGCACAGTCTTTTCAGGGTCAGCATTATGAAATCGTTAAATGTCCGGCATATAGAGAACGACTTTTTTAAGGGCAAGGATCCCCTGGGTCAGATCCTGTCCATCTCCCTGGACCTTCTTGGGGCCAAACATTCCGGTCTTCTTTACGGCACCGACAGTTCCCATGTGCGGTTTCTGCCCTCCTCATCCTGGGACCGGGGTGTGATGGACCGATTTGACGGCCGGGGCGCTACAGGTTGGCTTCTGCGGCTTTTGGGTAAATATATCGTTACGGCACGGGGGCTGAGCCCGATCTATTTTTACAGGACCTCTGATGACGGGCGCTGTGAGGATACCCAGGGTATAATTGCCTATGTGCTCCGCAATTGCGCGGATTATTATAAAAAGGGCATCAATGTGGTGATCTGCCCGGATACGGCAAATTTTATCCGGGAACCGGAAAACGATCCGGACCCAAATTCGAATCAGGCCGTTAACGGTACCTATCACAGTATCCCCTTTTACATTTATAACGGCAACCGCATATCCCGGCCAAAGAATCATATCAAGGTGGATACCCGCATCGTTCGCCAGTTTAAGTCCAGTAACTCCATTTATATCATCCTGCCGGATTACGGTATCATGGTTATTAATACCGCTGATCCGTCTCTTTTGGCCCTTGATGGAGACCGGTTCGTCAGAGAGGCTGATCTGC
>JAKSBB010000912.1 GCA_022361315.1 Desulfobacterales bacterium | reverse complement strand
CTGAAGAATACTTTTTGAAGCTTGGGATTCAGCGAGACCGTCAAAAACTTTCCTGGCGCAAAATCAATCAATTCAAAAATCGTCATGATGTTCTGGCCGATCTCGAGTCGATCAAGGCCAGGTATGAGTTTCTGGGGGCTTATCCTCCCGAGATTGTCAATCCAGTCATAGCTGTAAGGTGCCACCCGCATCTGGCAAAGCCACTTGAAAACATTTTCAGGTTCGGCGCAGATAGTAATTCCCCGGAACCAAGCACCTGAAAACCGATGGGCAAACCGGTCACAGGGAAACTTTAATTGACGTTCTTCGATTGTGATACCCCAATTTTCATATGAAGATCCCATGGGCTACGCCTCCGGAATGTTTAAAGGGATACTGGGAACGACCGTCAGGGAATACGGACCATTTTGCTGTAGGTTTCGTTGATGATGTCGAGGCCGTTCTTGATGTTTTGGGTAAGATTATCCCGGACCGCATCCCGGTCCCCGGCCTTTAAGGCGTCCAGCACTGCCCGGTGCTCGCGGTTGAACTGCCGGCACATATCCGCATCCCACCGGTAGATGTTGAGCACACTTTCCACGGATAGTATCAGATTCTGTACAATGGCCACCAGGTGCGGCAGTTGTGACGCCTCATAGATATGATTGTGGAACTGCCGGTCGTAGCTGTACCGGTTTTTGGGCAGGGTCTCCATGGTATCCAGAATGGATTCAAGGGCATCATAATCCGCCTCAGTGAGATGCGCCATGGCCTCAAGGGCCAGTTTAACTTCCAGATCCACCCGGAGATCGTAAATATGAAGGATCTCTTTTAAGGTGGGCGGTGTGGCCACCACGGCCCCTTTATAGGGAATGTTTTTTACAAGACCGGAGCGGTCCAGCCGCATCAGGGCTTCCCGGATAGGGCCCCGGCCAATGCCCAGCTCATCTTCCAGTTCAGAAAGAATCAGGCGGGTACCCGGCCGTTTGACGCCGCTTAATATCATATCACGGATCTTCTCATAGGCCCGCAGGGACTTCATGGAAGACTTATTTTCTGCCAAATCCGGTACTCCTATAATTTATTACGAATCAATTAAAAATACGCCATTCAATTATCCCAGATAGGGGGTTTTGTCAATGAATTAGGCCTCTCAAGACGGCCTGGAGATAGTTCATGCACCACTTGTTTCCGTATCGTAGGTTGAGATGCTTTTCTTATTCTTCGCCACGTCAACGATTTCCCGGGCCAGCACCTGGGCGGCATCCACCGCTTCCACCGGCAACTCACTGTCAAGGGCGCTGAGTTCCGTGCAGGCCACCACCACCAAAGTGGCACCCTTTTCAGCCAGATGACTGCAGACCGCCTGGTATTGTTCCACCACTTCGGGGCCGGTGTCCCCTTTCTTAACGGATTTGATCACGTCAAGCATCTGCGCCTGGTGGGCCTCATCCGGCCAGACATCCCTAAGGCCTTTGGGGGTAAACTTTTCGGTGTACAGCCCGGTCATGTTCACGGCCGGAGACGCCAGTATGCCGATGTTCTTATGATCGGGATAGACGCGCATGATGTGATCGGTCACCAATCCCACGAGATGAATCACCGGAATATCCACGGCCTCGCGAACGGCCGGATAATAATGGTGGGCGGTATTACAGGCGATGACCAGGAAATCCGCACCCCAGGTTTCAAGCCGTTGCCCCATATCTGCCATGCAGGGGCCGGGATCTTCGCCATGGCCTTCAATGATGGCCTTGATCCGGGACGGCACCTTGGGGTTGTTGTCCACAATACAACGAACATGGTCGGCATCGTCCAGTGCAGGTGTCAGGGCGATGATCCGCTGCATCAGGTCCACGGTGGCTTCGGGCCCCATTCCGCCCAGGATGCCTGCTGTTTTTTCTTCGTTTCCGGACATGATTTTTCCTCGGTTTATACGCTTGTATACAGCCCGTCTCCCCATGGGAAACGGGCTGCAGTTGTACGTATGGCTTATTGTCTGAATGTATCCATATAGGCGAACAATGCAGGAGAGCCGCCGGTATGGAGGAACAGGACATTGGCGCCTTCAGCGAAATGGCCGCTGCGCACCAGGTCGATGAGACCGGCTGCCGCTTTACCGGAGTATACCGGGTCCAGCAGAATGGCTTCGGTCTTGGCAAAGAGTTTTACCGCTTCAACCATGCTGTCGGTGGGGATAGAGTATCCCGGTCCCACATACTGGTCAAAGCAGACAAAGGCATCTCTTTCCACGCCGCTTTTAACACCCAGTTTTTCCGCCAGTTCCACGGCCAGTTTGAATACCAGTTCTTCCTGGACATCTTTGGTTCTGGAAACGTTCACACCGGATACGGGAATGTTGGTGTTCATACCGTTCATACCTACAACCATACCGGCATGGGTACCGGCGGAACCGGAGGGGACGATGATATGGTCAATGGCCAGGCCGGCCGTGTTGAGCTGATTCATGGTTTCTTCGGCGCACGCCGCATAGCCAAGGGCACCGATGGCATTGGAGGCGCCGCCGGGAACGATATAGGGTTTCTTACCCTGGGCCTTGAGCTCGTCAGCCTTTTTACCCATCTCAGCCATCATATCGGAACCGCCCTTAACTACTTCGATGGTTTTCACATCCAGCAGTTCGAACAGGAAGTTGTTGCCGGAGCCTTCTTTTTTATAGGAGCCTTCAACACGCTCTTCCAGCACCAGGTGGCAGTCCAGGCCTTCTTTGGCGGACCAGGCGGCGGTCAGACGGCAGTGGTTGGACTGGACCGCACCGCAGGTGATGATGGTGTCGGCGCCCTGTTCCATGGCGTCGGCGATGCAGAACTCAAGTTTACGGGTTTTGTTGCCGCCTGCAGCGCCGGGCAGCAGGTCGTCACGTTTGATGTAAAGGTTCACCTTTCCGCCCAGAGCCTCGCTCAAAGAAGGCATGGATTCAATGGGGGTGGGGCCGTTCAGGTAGGGGCGTCTGGGAAATTGGGTAAAGTTCATCTGGTTGATCTCCTTTATGGGTAATTTCTTTTATTAAATCTCAAATACTGCTTCCACTTCTATATCCGCTCCCAGGGGCAGGGCCGCCACCTGGAATGCAGATCGGGCGGGAAACGGGTCGTTAAAATACTGGGCATACACTTCGTTTACCTTGGCAAAGTCCGCAATGTCCGCGAGAAACACCGTTGTTTTAACGGCGTTGTCCAGGCTGGTGCCGGCCTGTTCTGCAATGGCAGACAGGTTCTTGAACACGATGTGTGCTTGGGTTTCAATGCTGCCTTCGGGAATTTTGCCGGTGGCAGGGTCAATGGGGAGCTGGCCCGACGTAAAGAGCAGGTTGCCTGTGACCACGCCCTGGGAGTAGGGACCGATGGCGGCAGGGGCTTTATCCGTGCTGATAATGGTTTTGGACATATGTTGTCTCCTGTGTCGTTACCTTATTATGTTAAAATCTCTTTTACCGTATCTGCGATGATCTCAAGGATGACGTCGCAATCCTCAATGCTAAAGGTCAGGGGAATCCGCATATCGCACATCACCGCCAGTATCCGTTTGGTGTTGGGCAGATCGGGCAGATCCCCCAGGTACTTCCAGGATTCGTAGGCGGAAGTGAATCCCACGGGTTCCTTGTTGCCAAACCACTTGAGTTCAACCCCCCGTTCCATGCACCGGTCCAGAAAGCGGCGGATCTCTGCTTCGGACCTGTCATTCAGTGAAAACTGGATGGAGGATCCCACATACACCTCTCTGGGGTCCCGGTCAGGCACAAAAAGCCCTGGAATCTGCTTCAGTCCCCGTTCCAGGTGATCGTACCGGTCATTCCAGCGCTGGCACTGGGTGTCCAGGTCGGCCAGCTGGGGCCGCAACATGGCGGCCCGGAGATTATCCATACGGCTGGAGTAGTTTGGCACCTGGGTTTTCAGGGATTCGAACACCGCCATATCCGGACGGGCGGTATGCCGTTCGTAGAGCATGTAGGAGCCGGAATGGATAATGGCCCGGGCAATGAGTTCCGCATCGTCGGTGACGAGCAGCCCCCCTTCGCCGGAGTTCATGTGTTTGTAGGTCTGGGTGGAAAAACAACCGGCAATACCGAAGCTGCCGGATTTCTTTCCGCCCCAGAACGCCCCCATGGTATGGGCACAGTCTTCGATGAGGGTCAGATCGTTGGCCTCACATATCTCCGTGATCCGGTCCATATCGGTGATATGGCCGCGCATGTGGGAGAGCATGAACCAACGTACATCATCCGCCTTGGCCTTTTCCGCCAGATCATCCAGGTCGATGGTGTAGTCGTCCACAATGTCCACAAGGACGATCTTGGCTCCGGTGTTCTCAATGGCACCGGGTACCGGCGCCAGGGTATATGCATTGCAGAGTACCTTGTCACCCGGTTTCACCCCGGCGCTTTTCAGGGCGATATACATGGCAGCCCCGCAGGAAGAACAGGCCAGGCAGTATTTCTTGCCCATGTAGCTTGCAAATTCCTCTTCCAGCAACGCCGCCTCCCCTTTTTCACCTGCGGCCACGTTGTACCGGTGAAGCTTGCCCGATTTCATCACTTCCAGTGCCCGTTCGATACCGGCCTCGGGAATGGGTTCCTGCTGGGTGAAATCTTTGGTAAATTGCGTGGTACTCATGGGTATCGTCTCCTAATATTTGGTCTGGTTGTATACCTCAAAATCCCATTCCTGGTCCGGGAAATATTTACGCAGACGCCAGTCGCAGGACCGGGCATGGCCTTCCATGCCTTCAACACGGGACAGCCGGGATGCCGCCGCACTCACGGTGAGGTTGGCGTCTTCGGAAATCTCCTGGTAGGTGTAGATTTTCAGGAACTTATGCACGTTGAGGCCGCCGGAGTAGTACCCCGCCTTTTTGGTGGGCAGAATATGGTTGGTGCCGGAGCATTTGTCACCGTGGGGTACGGTGGATCCTTCACCCAGGAAAAGAGAGCCATATGCCGTGAGATTCTCCACCCACCAGTCCAGATCTTCGGCAATCACCTGGACATGCTCGGCTGCGTAGTCATCGTTGACCCGGCACAATTCTTCCCGGTCTTCACAGAGGATGATTTCCCCGTAATCCCGCCATGAGGATTCGGGTACTTCCGGATTGGGCATGTCGGCTATGATTTTGGGCATGGTTTCCAATACCTTTTCGGCCAGTTCCCTGGAATCGGTGTAGAGCCATACCGGGGAATCATACCCGTGTTCCGCCTGGGAAACAAGGTCAATGGCAACGGTCATGTAATCCGCGGTTTTATCTGCGATAATGGCGGATTCAGTGGGGCCTGCAAAGACGTCTATGGTGCATCTGCCCTGGGCGGAGAGAATGCTTTTGGCCTCGGCCACATAGGCGTTGCCCGGACCTGCCAGGATGTTGGCGGGTTTCCCGGTGAAAAGCCCGAAAGCCATGGTGGCGATGGCCTGAACTCCGCCCATTTCAATAATAATGTCCGCGCCTGCCACATCCAGGGCATAGGCCACTGCCGGGGCAATGGAGTCGCCACGGGGGGGAGAACAGGCAATAACGGTCTTCACACCGGCGGCCTTGGCCGTGGCCACACTCATGATGGCAGAGCAGGCATGGGCAAAACGGCCGCCCGGGATGTAACATCCCGCCACATCCATGGGGATGATGCGCTGCCCCAGGCGGACCCCGTCCAGGGGCTGGGTTTCAAATTCCGTAAGGCTATCTCTCTGGGCCTTGGCAAAAGCAGATACCTGTTCGTGGGCATACCGGATATCTGCCTTCACCTGGTCGGGCACCTGGTCGATGAGGGCCTTTTTCTTCTCGGGGCTGAGAACGAATTCCCCTTCCCAGTTATCGAATTTTCTGGCCAGGTCCATGACGGCCTGTTCGCCGTTTTTTTCAATATCTGCGAGTATCTCCTTCACAGTGCCGCGGATGCGGTCTGAATTGCCTTCCGCGGTTTTTTCTGCTTTTTTGATATACTCCATTTTTTTCTCCTTTTTCTAATCACCACACCGTGTGGATGGCGTCTAATATCCTAAACAGATGTTGGGATCAATATTTTTATGAAAAATAACATAAAATATTTTATAAAATATATTGACGAAAAAAAATTAACCTTTATAAGCCAGGGCCGTTTCGAACATGGCTTCAACATTCTCGGGCGGTACGTCGATCTGCATGTTGTGCACGGAGCCCAGTACATAGCCCCCGCCGGGACTTAAGTCCTTGATGCGGAGATTCACCTCTTTTCTCACATCATCGACACTGCCGTTGGGCAGCACCTCAAAGGTGTCGATGGCCCCCCAGAAAGTCAGCCGGTCCCCGAAACGCTTTTTAAGCTGATCGGTTTCCATGCCCACGGCCGTGGCCTGGACCGGATTGAGGATTTCAATACCGATCTCAATCATGTCATCCAGCAGGTTGGTGATGGCACCGCAGCTGTGATGGTAGACTTTCGCCTTGGTAAACTGCTTGATATGGGCAATAAGTTCCGCCTGATACGGCTTGATGATTTCCCTGTAAGATGCGGGTGACATCAGAGAGGTGTTCTGGGCGCCGAGATCGTCCGCCACCTGAATCACATCAATGAACTCCCCGACTTCTTTCAGGTAAAGTTCCGCACTTCTTTTCCGGTGATCCGTCACCTTTCTCATGAGGGCGTGGGCAAACTCCTTGTTCATGCCCATATCCAGGAAAAACTCGGACAATCCCCTCAGGTACCAGGCCTGCTCATAGGTGTTGCCCGGAGATCCCATGCACCCCACCAGGGCATATTCCCCCGCATCGTAAAGGGTTTTGGCCTCGTCCCGTAACCCGGTGTAATCAAACTCTTCGTCCGGGTCCGGCCAGGGGTGGGCTTCGATCTCCTCCAGGGTCGCGGCCTTCTGAAGGGGATGTACGCTCAGGTTGGCATAGCCACCGCTGATCTTCCGGCCCACCCCCCAGGAATCGTAAAACACCTCTTCATCCTTAAAAGGTTTATCCGGGGCAAAGGCCTTATTTTTAGGCCGGATATGCCGGGTATCAATGGAAAAATGTTTGAGAATCTTCTCGTCCACATAGACGGTCTGCCAGATATGGGACATGATCCGAGTGTCAATATCCTCATACCCCAGATATGTCTTGAGCTTTTCATAGGCAGGGATCATCAGGGTGGTCTGACGGCCCCCCAGATCCAGAGGAACCCGGTCGGTGTCCTTGTGATCCAGTGCCGTCAGTACGCGTTCTTTGCTGTTCAACTTCTATATCCTCCAAAAAAATCTTTTTATCTGAATATCAACTGCGCTTTGCTATCAATTGTGCCTTACTGGAAAATCGATTCCAGGACATTGGGCAGCCAGAGGGTCAGCGACGGAAAATAGGCAATGAGAAAGACCACCAGTACACTGACGAATACAAAGGGCAATGCATTGACGGAGATCTCCTCCAATGTGGTTTTGGCCACCCCGGATGCGATGAACATGTTTTCTCCCAGCGGGGGAGTGGCAAAGCCGATTTCGCAGCAGCAGACCAGGACCACGCCGAAATGGATAGGATCTACCCCCAGTGAGATCATCACCGGCAACAGCACCGGGGTGACCAGCATGATGGTGGCAAGGGTTTCCATGAACATGCCCATGAACAGCAGAAAAAAGATGATCAGGGCCCATATCATGTACAGATTGTCCGTGATGTTGAGCAGCCCGGCAGCAATGAGATCGGGGATCTTGTTGATGGTGAGCAACTG
>JAKSBB010000116.1 GCA_022361315.1 Desulfobacterales bacterium | reverse complement strand
GCTGATCCAGATATTTACGTAGAGATAATCCTCATTCTTTTTCACGTTGACCATGCGTTCGTGAAAGAATAAGTCCAGCCGGTTGCGGATCTGTTCAAACACGGCATCCGACGGGAAAAGTTGCCCGAACCCTTGCCCTTTGATCTCGTCACGATCATACCCGTAGACATTCAGGGCCGCATCGTTGCAGTCCAGAATACGAAGCTCAGACCGGTCCACGATGAACACGGGGTTGGGGATGTTTTTAAATATGGCCTGATACTTTTTCTCGGAGATCTTCACCTTTTCCTCCAGCTTCTTGCGCCGGCTGATATCCAGGCTCATCTCCATGGCCGCCACCACATTCCCCTCTTCGTCCAGCAGCGGTGCTGTTTTTACGAACCAATGGGCTTCGGACCCATCCTTATTCACCCCGGACTCCTCGCTGAAATGAGGTCGGCCGTCCGCAAAGGTCTTTTCCACCGGACAATTGAGGCATTTAGCATCCAGGTCCTTATAAGCGGCGTAGCAATGGTCCCCGTAGGACGGGTCAAACCGCCGCTCAAACTCCTGGTTGAACTCGATCAGTTCGTATTTTTTGTTCTGCACGGTAATGGTACAGGGCACCTGCTCAAACAGATATTGATACCGGGTCTTTTCCCGGTTGAGTGCGGTCTGCTTCTCCTGGATTTCCTTGCCCATGGCATTGACGGCTGTGGACAATTGTCCGATCTCGTCACCGGAATCTTTGCCCGGCCCCTTGCCTGATTCCTTTTTGTGGTTCAGCCACTCAAACTTGCCCATGGCGATGAAACGGGTATCCTGGATCAACCGGTTGATGGGATGGGTCACCAGGAAAAGAATGATCACCGAAATGGTCACCGCAAGGATGGCGAAAAGATAGACAGCGGTCCATCCGGACATTTTCCTGCTCAGGGAGATTTCCTGGCGTACCGCAGCAAGGGAGACCACCACATCCAGAGACCCCAGTTTTGTGATCTGGGGCGGATGGTAGTGGCATTCGGCACTGGAACAGGACGGCCCGTTTAAAATGGGGTTGATTACGCCGAGTCGAAGTTCACCGTCCTCAGAGGTAAAAATCCGCGTCCGGGCCTTTATATCCGGCTGCATTACCGGTGGATCCATCTTGTGGCAGACCCGGCAGGACACGTCTGACTTTTTGCCGTTGATGCCGATTTCAGACGGAGCGTTGGAAAACCGTACCTGCCCCTGGCAGTTGTATACCCGGATCTCCTGGATATCGTTGTACTCGGCCATGGATTTCATGATGTCCTGCATATCTTCCGTGGGCGAGTGAAGCATGGCAAACCAGGTGAGTTTGAGTACCGAGTTACAGAACTTATCCACATCGGAAATGGCCTTGTCGATGAGCATCCGCTCCTGATAACGGGTGGAGAAATGGGACCAGATGAAAATGCTGGCAAACAGCACCAGCCCTACAGGCACCAGCAGCTTCACCGCCAGTCCCCGCCGGGGAAACCCTCTTTTTTTCATCCGGTTGTTCTCCATGAATCAGTTGCTCCTTATCCTGTGAGAATCCGTTTGACTTCGGCCAGTAACGCATCCTTATCAAAAGGTTTGGCAAAAAAGGCATCTGCCTTTGGAATGGAATACTGGCGCCCGGACAGCCCCGAGATCACAATCACCGGGGTGGAAAACCCCTTGATCTTTGACAGTTTACGAAAAAACCTGGGGCCCCACTCTTCGGGCATTTCCAGATCCAGGGTAATCAGATCCGGAGACTCCGCCTTGAACAAGTCCATGGCGGTTCTGCCGTCGTCGGCAATGCAGGTCCGGTATCCATGATCCTGAAAGAGCACATCCAGATAACGGGTGATGGCAGGGTCATCGTCCACGATCATTATTTTCTTGGCTTGGTTTTCGTTCATTACTCTTCTCCTCCTTGCAACTTTCTGTGGCACTGGCCGCAAAGGATGGGTCCTGTTCCCGTCTCAATGTGGCAGGACCGGCACTGGGTATGAAATGCATTGGTCAGGGCCATTGGGTTCCCAGGTGAGGGGGTCAGCCCGTGGCATTCGGAACAGGGGGACTCTTCACTGGATTCGCCATCCACAATTGCGCCGTCTTCCCAGACGTGGTGGCAAATCCCGCAATCATCCAGCTCGGCAGCTTCATTATGTGTGTCGTGCTCAAACACGGCTGCCGGCCGCCGGGTGGTCTCAAAGGCGGAGGTGTCCATGCGGACCGGTTCCTCAGCCGCTGCCGTCCCGAAGCTTAATGTCAGAGCGACAAACATAATGGTCAAATGCGTCTTCATCCGAGCCTTCCTCATCTTAAACTCTCCCATCCTGAATTTCCGGTGTGTAAACTTTTTTTTCCATGGTTTCATAGATAATATCCCCCAGAAACTTCACTTCCATATCCAGCTCGTAATGATGGACAATATCTTCAAGACCTGAATGACAATTGTGGCAGGGGGCGATCAGTATATCAGCGCCGGTATCCCGCAATTGCTCCGCCTTCACCCGGTTGTTGACCATCCGTTCTCCCTTATACGGAGGGCCACAGTTGATCACACCGCCGCCGGCACCGCAGCAGTAGTTGTGTTCTCTATTGGGGGTCATTTCCACAAAGTCTGAACAGGTCATATTGACGACGTCCCTGGCCATATCGTGGAGCCCCCGGCCTCGGGACACGTTGCAGGGATCATGGAGGGTCACCTTTTTGGCATACTTTTCTCCGATGGTGATCCGCCCCTGAGTCAACAGTTCATGGTAGAACTGCAGGGCATGCACCACTTCAAAGGGCGGCATGGCCCAGGCGTCCCAGCGGTTGCCCACATCATAGATGGATCTGAAGGCATGGCCGCATTCCCCCATGACAATGCGTTGGACGTTCAGGTCGGCCGCAGTTTCATAAAAGGTACGGGCAATGCGGCCGGATATTTCATTGTCTCCGGTAAACATGGCCATGTTGGAGTTGTCCCATCCCGGACGGGAGGGCATGGTCCAGTTCATCCCGGCAGCATGCATGATAACCGCAGCCTGATAGATGAGGCCGGCCTGGAATTTGGGTTCCGGTGCAATGACGGAGTACATGATATCGGCCCCCCGTTTGTCCAGAGGGATTCTCAGATCCTCGAACTCTTCCCTGGCATCCTCTTCCTGCCATTGCAGGGTGTCGATCCACTCGTCTTCCTTCACCCACATCTGGTTCAGGGTGGC
>JAKSBB010000761.1 GCA_022361315.1 Desulfobacterales bacterium | reverse complement strand
GGCGGATGATGGCCCCCTGGATGGCCCGGCACCTTGGGAGCGCACAGATGGATATCCTCAGGGCCCTCAAATCCCATTTTGACCCAAAAGGGATTATGAATCCCGGCAGTTTAGGGCTATAATGCCCCTGAAAATGTCTCATTTACCGATACCCACGCCAAGGTGGGGATTTCAGCAGTGAAAAGATCTTTTTCAGGACGGGCAATTTGATCGTAAGCCTTGCCGGTTTCCTCCGGTGTCGTATCAATGCCTGTCCCGCAAGTTTTAGAAGCCGAAAAAGGGGTTGGATAATTTTTCTTCAATCCGGTTCCGGTCTGCCTTTTCCCCCACGTCCCGGGCCAGGAGGTCCAGGCAGTGGTCAACGGATTCACCGGTGTCGAGGATGTCTTTGCACTCCCGCATCATGTGGAAGAAGGCCTGGACCACTGTCGGGTCGAAGCGGCGGCCGGCACCTTCCCTCAGGTCGGTGAGGGCAGTGGCCAGGTCTTTTTTGGGAATGCCCGGCCGGCCCGTGGTCATGGTTTCAAAGGCATCGCACACCGTGAGAATCCGTGCCCCCAGCGGGATCTCCTCTCCTTTTTTACCTTCGGGGTAGCCGGTGCCGTTGAAAAGTTCGTGGTGGGCGTGGACCAGGGGGCCGATATCCCCGAGAAAGGTCAGGGGGCGGAGAATATCCGCACCCCTGGCCGGGTGCTGGCGGATAAAGTCCATTTCTTTTTTGTTCAGGCGGCCCAGGCGGTGGAGGATGGTGTCCCGGGTGCCGATTTTCCCGATGTCGTGGAGGATGGCGGCGTGGTAGATGAGGCGGGCGGTATCTTCGTCCAGCCCCATCTGCACAGCGGTGGCCTTTGCCAGCCTTGCCACGGTGAGGGAGTGGCCGTGGGTCACCGGGTCTTTGGCCTCAATGGCCAGGGCCAGGCCCTGGATGATCTGGCCGTACAGGTCCAGCATTTCCCTGTCATAACCGATGGCCTTTTCAAGGGCAATGGCCCCTTGTTCTCCCAGGGCGGTGAGTAATTCTGTTTCGTCCTCGGCAAGGGTTCGGTTGCCGGTGAAGTAGACGGCCAGAAGCCCCCGGTAGGGACCGGTGATATCGAAATACACCCCGGTGATGGCGTTGATCAAATGTTTGCCCAGCCGTTCCAGATCGGGGATGCGGTTATCGTTCCTGGCGTCGGTAATGGTAATATGGCCGTTGGCATCGGCGGGGAAGAGGGTGGCCAGGGTGGGGTAATCGGTGAGGGAGAGGCTCCGGTAGTCAAACCCGTGGCAGATTTTGCTCTCAATGGCCTGGTCCGATGTATTGAGGATCCAGAATATGGCCCCCTTGGCGCCTAAGATTTCCGTGATGTTTTCCACGATGCAGGCCAGGATATCCCGGGTGCCGGTATTGGCGTGAATTTGTTTGGAGATTCTGGAAAAAATTCTAAAATATTCCCTGAATTTATTGTCTTGGGTGTCCTGAGTTTGTTGGGTCATTGGGTGTATCCATGAAAATAAAATTTATTCAGTTAAAGAAATTCATCCAGGCCTGGTTATAGGTGGCCGTCATTTTTTTCTGGAACCGGATCACGGCATCCAGGGCCCGGTTTAGCCGTTTCAGGTTCTGTTTGTCCAGTCGGGAAACATCAATGCAGTTTGCCGGCAAAGGTGATCGCGGTGTATCACCGGATGTCGCGGCCGGCGCTTCCAGATGATTGAGCAGTTTCAACCGGGTGAGAAATTCAAATGCACGTGAAAAATCCTCAATATCTTCGGCGGGCAGGATCCCGTCTTCCCCGAGTTGTTCCAGCCGTTTCAGGGTGGCCGGAATTTGAATACCGTGGTTGACGGCAAAAAGCCGGGCACCGTTGACAATGTGGGCAAGGGCCTGGGTTTTCAGGTTGAAGCATCGTTTGCAGCGGCCTTCACGCCGGGTTCTGATGCGGTTTAAACGGGTCTTGGGGGCGGCAAATAGCTGGTCGTCCCGGACCAGGAAATGGCTGGCGGAACTATGGCGGTCAAAATTCTGGAACACCCGGGTCTGGAGCATGGCCGCCAGCCGTCGGTCACCGAAAACCGCCTTGAAATCCAGGAAGATGGTAAGCTTTCTTACGGCCATCGAATCTGTGGAGCCCACCCAATTGTCCAGGGCGGTCAGCCATTGGTTCAGGGGACGGCACCATTCCGGGTTGGAGGCCATGACCTGGCCCTTACAATAGGAGAAGCCGAACCGGTCCAGGTCCCGGGTGACCCATTCCGCCAGGGCTGAGAAATAATCCGCCGCATCGGCTTCTCCTCCGGGCAGGGGATCCGCATAAATCAGGGCGTTGTCCTGGTCCGTCCGGATCACCTGTTCCCCCCGGGCATCCGACCCCATGGAAATCCAGCAGAAGGGCAGGGGGGGGCTCAGGTCTTTTTCCGTTTCCAGACCTGTGATGGCATCACGAATGATCCGGCTGGTGACGGCGGCGTTGAAGCGTGACACCAGATCAAAAAGATCGGTCAGGGGCATGGGATCGGCGGCCTGCCCGTTGAGGGCATCGAATATCCATCGGTCCGTGTTGTCTGCAATGGTGGAGATATTCTCGTGGAAACCAGGGGTTTCGATATCGCTGATCAGCCCCTCGTATCGTTGCAGCAGGCTGCAGGCCGCGGGGGGCGTGTGTGTCGGTTGGGGCAATTTCATGGGATTGGCAGACCATCCGTGGCTGCGGGGCAATCCCCAAATGTGGAATTTTGAAGGAGATGGTGAATTCCCAAGTGCGTCACCGGTTTTCTTGTGATATAGTGTAGCATTTCGGTTTCAACTCTAACCCAAAGTAATTTTCAAATAAGGCCTATGAAACACATACGCAAAGCTGTTCCGCAGGATGCCGATGACATAACGGAACTCCGTGTCCGGGAATTCAGCCGCTCAGCCGATTTTAAACTGCTGAAGCCGGAAAAACTTCAGTGGGGGCCGGTTGATGAGGCCCAGACCGTTATTGGCGTCTGGAATGACCGGGGCAGGGCCATTGCCACCATGCGAATGGTCCGGGTGGACGATGCGGATCAAGCCTCCGATGTTCTGGAATCCGGACTGCCCGCCACCCTGAATTATCCCGGCCTTGTGTTCAACTCCGCCGCCACCCTGGCCGATTACAGGCGCCAGGGATTTAATCAGCTCCTGAGATATTATTGTATCCGGTATGCCAGGTCAATGGGCATCAAATCTCTGCTGAGTCCGGTGTACCAGAGCGCACCCCGCATCGGTTTCATGAAACAACTGGGCTATGTCTGCCATGATCTGTATGATTCCTGGCAGACCAAACTCAAGCCCAACAGCCCCAGAATCCTTTGCGTATTGGATTCCGCCGAATTTGATACCGCTCTGCCTCTCATTGAGTCCACGGTGCCTGAATTGATCCGTGATTACCCCTGGCAGGGAGAGGCCCTGGACTAAGCCCGATTCCGACAATATCAGGATTCACTAATCTTCTATTTCCCTGTAGATTTCATCGGCAGCACCCAGAATGTCAATGGAGGGATTGTACCCCACAATGGTAGCCGCCTCGATGTTCAGGGAAAATGAAAATTCCTTTCCCACGTCCATGGGCAGGGTGCCGGGATCTGCACCTTGAAGTATTTTAACGGCGTATTCCGCGCATTGGGTACCGAATTTTTCCTTGTGCCTGCCGATACCGATGACCAGCCCCTTTTGGATATATGTGGGTTCACCTGCACTGGGCACCTGATATTCCTTAAAGCTGTCGAAAAAGAGATCAAAGTTTCTGCTGAAGGTGGCGGAGATCTGGACATAGAAAACATCCACTTCGGGTGCCACGGCATCCAGGGCCTCTTTGAGATTTTTCCGGATGACTTCCTTGGGATACTTCTTGCCGGTTTCATCCCTGAGGGCAAATCCCTTGGTGACATAATCAAACCCGATTTCCCGGCTCAGCTTGGTCACCTCAGCCACGGCGCCTTCATGGCTGGGTGACCCCTTGAGATAGACCATCCCGATACTTTTAAACGCAATGAGTTCATAGAGCAGGTTAATGCCGATACTCACGTAGTTACGGGTTTCAACACCCGTATAATTGGCGCCTGACCCTTTCCAGTCCGTCACCACCCCGGAGGTTTCCGGGGCACCTAAGTCCGTAAAAATGATGGGCGTGGTGTTGATTTCCTTGACCATCCGTTTGGTGGCCTGGGTACCGATACTGTAAATCAGATCCACATCCCCCCTGGTTTTCAGGTCTTGAATGAACTGGTCCAGGGCCTTGAGATCACCGTTGGCATTATACTCTTCAAGAACAATATTGCCGGACAGCGGGGACTGCCGGACACCGTTTACAAAGCCTTTGAGGGATAGTTCGTAGGGGGCAAAGGTCTGGTGCCGGACCGTAACGATACGGCGGGGATCTTCTGCCCATGCACCGGAGGATAAAAGTATCGTCAGGCAGATAAGGGCCGGTATGAGTTTTGTCATGGCATTTGTTAAGGCGTTGTTCATGATGTTTTTTCTCCCCGGGGGGCTTGGGTTGAATCCGGGTTTGAATTTGGGGTTGGATTCGGGTTGAAGTAAATTAAAAAAATTATATTTCCGACGATGCACAGGATACCGCCCATGGCAATGGCCGTGGTGATGTCGTAGGCAGAGGCAAAAAAACCGTAAAATACGGGGCCCAGGGCGGAACCGATACGTTCAAAGGACGAGTATACCGAAACGGTGGTCTGACTGCCCAGGGCCTTGGCCGTAGGGGTTTCCAGCAGCAGGGCGGCCTGGGCCGGAAAGGTGATGCTGTTTGATACCCCGAGGATCAGCAGGGTGACAATGGCTGCCGTGGCTTTTACCCACAGGGGGCCGGACATGGGAAGGAAGAAAAGTGCCAGGACAACACCCACAATGATATTAGACCCCACCACCGAGGTCTTGCTCTGCCGGATCTGTTTGATCCCTTTGTTTAAGACGCCTGCAAAAAGCACGGAAGGAATACTGTAAAACATCATGATCCGCCCGATGTCTGCATAGGCAAAATCAGGTTTCAACAGGACCGGCAGGGAAAAGTAGAAGAAACCAATGAAGGTAATGCGTGTGAATATCCCGTGGATAAACAGGCAGATGAGATTGGCATCGGTGATGCCGGTGCGGAAAAACTGTGTCAGGCCGGTGGTTTTTTCTTTCCGGACAGTCTGAATGTCATGGGTTTTATCGGCCATGATCATATAGTCGAACACATAAATCATGAGCACGATGGCGGTGGCTGCAAAGAATACGAACTGGTAGGAGAAATAGTCCGCCAGTATACTGCCGATGATGGTGGAGCAGAATAATCCGCCGGAAAAAGCGGCGGTAAAGCCTGCCAGGTGAAGGGACCTATTCTCTTTGCTGGCATGTTCAACAATAAACTGCTTGCCGTAAACCACAATGAATGAGAAGCCCACACCGCAGAGCATCCGGCCGGCAATAAGCTGAATGATACTCCCGGACAGGCCGCAGAGCACCAGGCCGGCGGCGGTGGTGAAGGTGCCGATACCCACGGCGTATTCCATGGGGACCCAGCGTTTGAACGCACTGGAACCCATGAACAGCATAAAGAGAAATACTGTAGCCATATGGCAGGTAATGGGCAGCCCCATAAGGATTTCGTTTGAGAACAATCCGGTGAGAAAGGTTTCCGTTTCCAGCAGCTCCCTGGCAAAAATGGGCAGGAAGGTGGATTGGATATTGGCCCCGAGAAAAAAGAGAAAGATCACCGGACGGATCTGGGAGGGATCCACGATCCGGGTGACCCCTCCGGAGGTTTTTGTCAGGCGCCGTAACGCCGAACGCTGTTCCGCCACGGCACCCAGCAGGGCCTGTCTGCCGTAAAAAATTGTCGTCACCGTCGTCATGGCCACCTGATTCAGATTGGCGGCGGTACGGTGGATTTGTTTGAGCCGTATCTGTACATGGCGGCGGACCCACCCCAGAATTCCCTGAAGTTCAACCGGCATGGTGATGCTGTGGTAGGGGTTCATTTCGCCGACCATGGCGTTGAAGGTCCGGATGGATTCCCGGTAGGGCACGTCAACCAGTTTGACGCTGAAAAAACGAATGATTTCATAGGTGATGATAAGACCGGCAAATACAATGGTTATCAGGTCGAACAGCATGGCAAATGTCTGTTTTCTCAGTTCTCCGCCCATACCCAGGCGTATCTCGGCGGTCTTGCTGCCTTCGGCGTGGATGGGAACAATCACCTCTTTCATGGCCTTGTTTTCCCGTGTGGCGGAAAAAAGCTGGGTCTCCCCGGATGTCACGCTGATATAGGCCAGTTCAGGCGTGTTTTCCAGAATGGAACCCAGGAACTGGTCCATTCCCCCCAGGTGGGTGATGGGCAGGCCGAATCCAAGCGCATATTCAATCTCGTTTCTCACCACCTCACCCAGCTCTTCCAGCTGTGAGATATTTTGCTGCTCGTATTCCTTCCGGAACAGGGAGGCGTTGACAAACATGTACAGAAAATGGGTGATGCAGACAAATATCAATACGATAACGATAAGGCGTTTGGGCTGCATAATTTGTGTCTCTAATTGACCTGCATCAGGCTTTTTAGTTTATTGTAAAGGCGTTTACGGAAATCGGCATCCGCGTCACTGAGGTTGTAAACGTCTGTTTTATCAGGGCTGAGCCATTTTGCCGATCGGATTTCCTTCAGGGTGGTTTCGGTGCGGGCCAAAGGGCTTAAGTCCAGGCCGCTCTCCTTAAGCCGTTCATAGTCGTCCTTGCGGAGCCAGCTTTCAAGATCCCGGATATATTTGTTGT
>JAKSBB010001128.1 GCA_022361315.1 Desulfobacterales bacterium | reverse complement strand
TACCGAAATGATGGAGATGTTTGATGCCGCCGACAACCCCAAAATGCAAACCCGTCTTGGCCACGTGCTCTCCGCCAGTTACAGGGCCAAGGAACTGGTGAATCAGATCCTGACCTTTTCCCGTCGTTCCGGACAGGAAAAACATCCGGTGCTCCTGGCTCCGTTGATCCGGGAGACCGCAAAATTTATCCAGGTCCTCCTGCCTTCGGGCATCCGCCTGGAGGTCCGGATGAGTGAGGATCACCGGGATATCACGGTGATGTCAAATCCAGTGGAAATCCACCAGCTGGTCATGAATCTGTGTACAAATTCTCTCCATGCCATAGAGGCCAAAACCTCGGAAGGGAAGATCACCGTCACCCTGTCCCGGCTGCTCATGGATCCCCACGACGCGGCCCTGCATCTGGGACTCGGGCCGGGTAACTATGCCAGGCTGACCGTTGAAGATACGGGAAAAGGCATGTCACGGGAGACCATGGAACGGATGTTCGATCCCTTTTTCACCACAAAGCCACAGGGGGAGGGGACCGGCATGGGGTTGTCCATGGTTCATGGTATCGTACAGAGTGCCTCAGGACGGATTACCGCCGAAAGCCGTGAGGAAGAGGGAACCTGTTTCCACATACTGCTGCCCGAAGTCTGCCCGGATGAACCGGAGATTTCTACCGATCTGCCTGAGCCCGGAAGACCAAAAGGCGGCGGCCGCATCCTTCTGGTGGATGATGAAGCCGAGTTGCTGGCCATTAATGGTGAAATGCTTGAAAAGCTGGGCTATCAGGTCAGAACGGAAACCTCGGCCCAGGCGGCATTGGCGTGGTTCCGGAAGCATTTTGAAGAGATTGACCTTATTATTACCGATCTCAGCATGCCCGAACTTCAGGGGGACTATCTGGCCTGGCGTGTTAAACATATCCGGCCGAATATTCCGGTAATCCTCTGTTCCGGGCGGATTGACAGTGAACGCGCCCAATCCGTTCTCATCCGCTTCGGTATTGATGGCTTTCTCAATAAACCCGCAGGCATCGGAGAACTGGCCCAGACCGTCCGTGCCTATCTCGCCCCCTCTGGAAACGTATCCAAGGAGACTGATCATGGCTGATGTGTTGATTATTGATGATGATAAGGGGATGAACCGGATGCTGGCCGATCTGATTACGGATATCGGCCACAGCGCCCAAAGTACCCACACACTTTCCCAGGGGATGGCTGCGGCGGATTCCGGAGATTTTGATGTGGTGTTTCTGGATGTCATGCTTCCCGATGGGAACGGCCTGGATATCATCAAGGACTTACGTGCCTTACCGGCCTGTCCCGAGGTGGTTATCATGACCGGGGTCGGGGACCCGGACGGGGCGGAAATGGCCATTCGTTCCGGGGCATGGGATTATCTTCAAAAACCCCTGTCCCCGAAAAAGATTCTTTTACCTTTAAAGCGGGTGCTTCAGTACAGGGATTCGGTAAAGGCCCGGAACCCATCGGCCACCCCCCTGGAACGACACGGTATCGTCGGCTCGGGCCCTGCCATTACCACCTGCCTGGACCGGTTGCAGCTTGCCTCCCGGACCAATGCCAGTGTGCTGGTCACCGGGGAAACCGGCACCGGCAAAGAGTTGTTTGTCCGTTGCCTGCATAAAAACAGTGCTGCAAACCAGGGGCGGTTCGTTGTGGTGGATTGTGCGGCACTCCCGGGGACCTTGATCGAAACCGCCTTGTTCGGTCACAAAAAAGGGGCCTTTACAGGTGCGGATACCGAACAGGAAGGGCTGGTGGAACTGGCCAATAACGGTACGCTTTTTCTGGATGAGGTGGGGGAATTGGATCTGAAGATCCAGAAAACGTTTTTACGGGTGCTTCAGGAAAAGCGGTTCAGACCTGTCGGGGGAAAAGAGGAACAGGTCAGCCGTTTCAGGCTGGCGGCGGCCACGAACCGCGACTTGGACCGGATGGTGGCCCAGGGCGGGTTTCGTAAAGATTTGCTTTACCGCCTGAAGACCCTTGTGCTGGAGTTACCTCCGCTGCGGGAGCGGATGGAGGATCTGCCCGAGCTTGTGTCGCATTTCATGGGGTTGAGCTGTGAGAAATTTAACGTCCCGGATAAAAATATCGCCCGGGAATGCCTTGACCTGCTCTCGGCCTACGATTGGCCGGGAAATGTCCGGGAACTGGCCGGCACCATTGAAAGTGCTGTGTCCGCAGGTCTGGATGCCCCGACACTGTTTTTAAAACATTTACCCGATCAGATCCGTATTCAGGTGGTGCGGTCACGGGTGGGGCCGGCAAAACCAGCTTCCGACGCCTCACAGCCGGAAACGACACCCATGGTTCCAGCCTGGACGACTGATGCTCC
>JAKSBB010000327.1 GCA_022361315.1 Desulfobacterales bacterium | reverse complement strand
CCAGGGTCAGGTTCTCAAGGATGGTCAGGTGGGGGAAGAGGTTGAAGTGCTGGAACACCATGCCTACCTCTGTCCGGATTTTCTCAATGTTCTTCAGATTGTTGGTCAACTCAACCCCGTCCACGATGATCTGGCCTTTCTGATGTTCTTCCAGGCGGTTGATACAGCGGATCAGGGTGGATTTCCCCGAGCCGGACGGGCCGCAGATAACGATTTTTTCTTTTTTCTTAACTTCCAGATTGATGTTCTTTAATACGTGGAAATCTCCGTACCACTTGTTCAGGTCCTTGATACGGATAATGGTGTCATCGTCCTGTGCGGTATTGGGGGTATTGTCGGTGTTGGGTTCGGTCATGGTCTATTCCTAAGCAATTAGCTGCGTTTATCTGTATCCAGTTCCCGTTCAAGTTTCCTTGAAAAATTGGACATGGAAAAACATCCTAAAAAGTACATCAGGGCCACAAACAGGTACATTTCCGTGGAAAAGCCCATCCACTCCGGATTCTGAATCACGGTTTTGGAGGTCAAAAGGAAATCGTACAGGGCAATGATTACCACGAGTGAGGTGTCCTTGAAGGCGGACACCAGAACACTTACCGTGGGCGGAATCACAATTTTCAATGCCTGGGGCAGAATAATGAGCCGCATGGTCTGTATATAGTTGAGTCCCAGGGCGTCTGCCGCCTCATACTGCCCTTTGGACATACCCTGGAGCCCGCCTCTGACGACTTCCGCCACATAGGCCGCCGTAAAGAGAATAATGGCCACCTGGGCCCTGAGGATGGTGTTGATGGTGACACCTTCCGGCAGGAAAAGGGGGAAGATAATGGAGGACATGAACAGCAGGGAGATCAGCGGCACCCCTCTGATCAGTTCGATATAGGCCACGGACATGTAGCGGATAATGGGCATCTGGGACCCGCGGCCAAGGGCCAGAACCACCCCTAAGGGGTAGGCGGCGGTAAGGCCGAATACGGAGAGCAGCAGGGTGAGGGGCAGGCCGCCCCACTTCATGGAATCCACCGGGGTGAGTCCCAGAATGCCGCCCTTCATCAGGACACCCATGGTCAAAAGACCGGCCAGCCAGCCGTAGCCCAGTCCCTTGCCCCAGTACTTTCGGTTGTTTGAGAAGAAGAGCAGGGCAAACAGAATCATCATGGCGGTGAAGGGCCGCCAGTGTAATTCGTGGGGGTAGAACCCGAAAATAACAAATCTAAGGTTCTGGGTGACGACGGACCAACAGGCACCGGAGCCGTTTTTACAGCCGGAACCTTCCGAGAACCAGGAGGCGTCGATGATCGCCCATTTCAAAAACGGGGGCACGAACTTGATGAGAAAGGCAAGGACAATAATCGTCAGGATGGAGTTGAATACCCCGTTAAACAGGTTTTCCTTCAGCCATCCCACAACGCCCCTCCGGTTTACCGGCGGTTTGATGGTCTTGATATATTCATGATCTATTTGGACGACAGCCATATTATCTCTCCACCAGTTTAGATTTTTTATTGTACCGGTTTGTTTGGATAAAAATCATATTACCTTTCCACAAGTTTTGATTTTTTGTTGTACCAGTTCATGAACAATGAGGTGGATATACTGAACATGAGATAACATGCCATGATCAGTGCCACGCCTTCAATGGACTGTCCGGTCTGATTGATGGTGGTATTGGCAACGGATACGAAGTCCGGAAATCCAATGGCAATGGCCAGGGACGAGTTCTTGGTCAGGTTGAGCATCTGGCTGGTGAGGGGCGGGATAATTACCCGCAACGCCTGGGGCAGAATCACCAGATTCAGGATGTGTCCCTTCTTAAGGCCGATGGACATGGCTGCCTCGGTCTGGCCCCGGCTCACGGCCTGAATACCGGCCCGCACCGCCTCAGCCACAAAGGCGGAGGTGTAAATCACCAGCCCCAGCAGCAGGGCGATAAACTCCGGGGACAGCATCATCCCGCCCCTGAAGTTGAAGCCTTTCAGCTCCGGGACATCCATTTCGGTGGGGGCACCGAAAATCACCCAGGTGATCAACGGCAAACCCAGGGCCAGTCCCATGCCGGTCCAGAAGACGGGAAAGTCCTGCCCGGTTTCCGCTTTGCGCCGTTTGGCCCAGCGCCTCACAAAATAGGCGATGACAAGTCCGGCGCCCAGCGCGGCCAGCATATATCCGTGGGCCGCATGGGCCGCCGGAATTCCCATGGCCACCCCGCGGTTGCAGATAAAAAGCCCGCCAAAGGGGTTCAGTGCCTGCCGCGGGGATGGAAAGGATTCATAAAAAAGGGCATACCAGAAGAAAAGTTGCAGGAGAACCGGTATGTTCTGCATGACTTCGATGTAAATCATGGCCAGCTTTTGTACCAGCCAGTTGGTGGAAAGCCGTGCCACCCCGACAAAGACCCCGATGACAAGGCAGAGAATGATACCGATGAAACTGACTTTCAGGGTGTTCAGCACCCCCACCATCAGTGCCCTGCCGTAATTATCCGCAGCAGAGTATTCGATAACGCTCTCTCCGATTTCAAAGGCCGCCTCTTTGTCCAGGAAACCGAACCCGGAAGAGATGTTCTGCTTCTCCAGGTTTACCAGGGTATTGCTCACCAGATACCAGGCCAGCAGCCCGAACATCAGCACCGTGAGCGCCTGGTAGGCAATGGCCCGTTTGTCCGGATCCAGCCAGAACGGAACTTTTTCTTCTGGAATGCTATTTTTCATAGTGTGATTTTCTAACTTAATTTAAGACTCGATTCGGGTAAAACAGCGCCTGCCGGGGGGCAGGCGCTGTTAGAGGTGCTTTTACTATCTGATGGGAGATGCGTACATCAGGCCGCCGTCTGTCCAGAGGGCGTTGAGACCGCGCTGCAGTGCAAGGGGAGTGTCCGGGCCGATATTACGGTCAAATACTTCACCGTAGTTACCGACCTGTTTAACGATGTTGTAGGCCCATTTGTCATCCAGGCCGAGCTGGGTACCCATACCGGGGGTAACACCCAGGAAACGTTTGATGCCGGGGTTGTTGGTTCCCATCATCTCGTCAATGTTTTTAGATGTAATACCGAATTCTTCGGCCTGGATCATTGCCATAACGGTCCAGTTCACGATGTCGTACCACTGATCGTCGCCGTGTCTGACAACGGGGCACAGGGGCTCTTTGGAGATGATTTCGGGCAGCAGTTCATATTCCGCGGGGTTGGGAGCCACGGATCTCTGGGCAGCCAGCTGGGAGGCGTCAGAGGTCAGAACGTCGCAACGACCGGCGAAAAAAGCCTTGTTCAGCTCTGCGGTGTTCTCGATAACAACCGGAGACCATTTCATACCGTTGGTTCTGAAATAATCGGCCGCGTTCATTTCGGTGGTGGTGCCGGGGAGTACGCATACGGTGGCGCCGTCAAGTTCTTTTGCGCTTTTTACGCCCAGTTTTTTAGAGATGAGGAATCCCTGGCCGTCATAGTAGTTCACCTGGACAAAGTTCAGTCCGGATTTGGTTTCCCTGGACAGGGTCTGGGTGGTGTTTCTGCACAGCACGTCAATCTCTTTGGACTGGAGGGCCGGCAGGCGCTGTACTGCGGTGAGCGCTGAAAATTTAACCTTGGATGCATCGCCGAATACGGCAGCGGCAACAGCCTTGGCTGTATCCACGTCCAGGCCTTTCCATTCGCCTTTGTCATCCGGCATGCTGAAACCGAAAACAGAGCCGTTCACCCCGGCCTTGATGTAGCCGCGGGCCTTGACTTCGTCCAGTGTGCCGGCAGAGGCGATGGATGCCATGGCGAGAACAGTGATGCAAGTTGCTAGAATTTTAAACATTTTCATAGATACTCCCCTCCTAAACGCAAAAAAGTTTACTGTGATGTGAATTACGAAAACCTCTGCCACTATTAGCATACCAAGTATTTTTTTCAAGGAGTTTTCGCTAATGGTTTAACTTTTGAACGCGCTTCATCGCTGATCGGGCCGGCCCTGATCCTAATTTGTCAAGGGTTTCAGAGTCAAATTATGCTTGGATTTGGTAAAAAAAATGTAAACGCCGTTATCGGGCTTGAGAGAGGTCTATTTCTAAGCTACACCTTAAGCATGAAGATTTCAAAAATATTCAGGGAACCGGTGAATGCCATCTCACATGGCGCCGGTGCTCTGGGCTCCGTTGCCGCACTGACACTGATGGTGGTCTATGCCGCCGTCCGGGCGGAGGTCTGGCACGTGGTCTCTTTCGCCGTGTTCGGCACCACCCTGATCCTCATGTATACCTCGAGCTTTCTTTACCATGCCCTTCGGCTGTCGGAAAAGACGCTTCTGCTTTTTCGTAAGATTGACCATATCATGATTTCCATGGTTATCGCCGGTTCTTATACGCCCCT
>JAKSBB010000649.1 GCA_022361315.1 Desulfobacterales bacterium | reverse complement strand
GCTGGCCGCCGATCTTGGTGTGCCGGTGGTCAACGATGTGTCTGCCCTGACCATCGACGGGGACAAAGCGGTGGCCGAACAGGAAATCGGCGGCGGTGACAAGCAGGTGCTGGAACTTGCCACCCCCTGCGTCATCGGTGCCACCAAAGGATTGAACGAACCCAGATACCCGAAATTCCCGGATATCATGAAGGCCAAGAAAAAAGAACTCAAGGAAGTCGATGTGGCGGATCTGGGCATTGATCCGGCCGCCGGCCGTGTCACCCTCTCAAAACTAGATATCGTTCCCGAACGTTCCGGTGCCAAGATGCTGGACGGCGATGTGGACACCCAGGTTACCGAACTCGTGAGAATCCTCAAAGAGGAAGAGAAAGTCATTTAAGGAGATACCAATCATGTCCAAAACAGGTGTATTAATAGAGATTGAGAACAACGCAGTGAAAGAGACCAGCCTGGGTGTCATGGCTGCTGCCGCAGGTACGGATATTTATGCCATTGTCATGGATGCCGACGCCGCTGCTGTGCAGCCTACTTTGGCTGAGTACGGCGCGTCCGTTGTCGTATCAGTACAGGAAGATACGGCGGGCAGCCCCGACATCGCCGCTGCCGCATTGGCTGCAGCAGCCAAAGAATATGAACTCACCGGCATTCTGGGAACTGCCAGTGCCATGGGCAAAGACATCTTTGCCAGGGCAGCAGCCATGACGGATCAGCCCCTGGTGTCTGATGCCCTGAGCATTTCCCTGGTGGATAAAACCGCCACCAAATCCCATTTTTCCGGTAAAACCATGGCCACCCTGGACGTGGATGCCGATATTTTCCTGTGCACCATCCGGCCCAATGTGTATGAAGCTGCAGCTGCTCAGGCAGCAGGTGAACTGGTTGAATTTGCGCCCGGCGTTTCCGATACTCCCCGCGTGAAGGTTGTGGAAGTTAAAAAAGGGGATTCAGACAAACTGGATCTCACCGAAGCCCCGGTGGTGGTTGCCGGCGGACGTGCCGTGGATGCGGCTGAAAACTTCTCTATGCTGGATGCCTGCGCCGCCAAACTGGGTGCAGCTGTCGGTGCTTCCAGGGCCGCTGTGGATGCGGGCTTCGCCCCCCATTCCATGCAGGTGGGGCAGACCGGTAAAACCGTATCCCCCAAGTTGTACCTGGCCTGTGGGGTTTCCGGTGCGGTACAGCATTTTGCCGGCATGAAAACCTCGAAGGTGATCGTGGCAATCAATGATGACAAGGATGCCCCCATCTTTGCAAAATGTGATTACGGTATTGTGGGGGATATTTTTGAAGTGGTGCCCAAGCTCACTGAAAAACTCTAACAAAGCCTGTTGATATTGGTTGGCCCGGCGCATATTAATCCCAAAACATTTGCCTTTTCCCGGCGCCGGGCCAGCCTGTTTTCGATATATGAACCTGAGAACCTAATGGAATTCTGAGCCGATGACTGTATATCTTATCTTAAAATCTTTGGTGATGCTGGCCGCACTTGTGCTGGCATTCGGTTATTTTTTCAAACGCGTCACGCGGCTCTACCGCATCATGATGGCCGTGGACGGAGAACCCAAACTGACCCCGGAACTGGCCAAGGAACGACTGAAAGAACGCCTGAACGTCATCCTTACCGACATTCTGGGCCAGGCCAACGTCCGACGGAAGAAGGCTCCCGGTATTGCCCATACCCTGATCTTCTTCGGATTCCTGGCCATCCAGCCCCACTCCCTGGAACTGATGATCCAGGGCATATGTCCGGCCTTTCATATCGGGTATCTGGTACCGGGCCTCTATACCGCTTACCTCTTTATCGCCGACATCCTGGGCTTCTTTGTTCTGGTGGGATTCGCCTATGCCCTGTACCGGCGCCTGGTGATCAAACCCGACTACCTGACCATGGGCAGGGACGCCAACCTGATTATCCTGTTCACCTCGGTCATTGTCCTCACCTTTCATTTCATCAATGCATTTACCATTGTGATGACGCCTCCGGAGGTCTTCAACTATGCAGCGGCACTGCCGGTATCCGGCATCTTCGCTGCGGTATTCGGAATCGCCCACCTGGGACAGGCCGACCTCTTTGTGGGCTATGAATTTTTCTACTACCTCCACATCGGTACGATTCTCGGTTTTTTAATTTACATCCCAAGTTCCAAGCACCTTCACCTGCTGGCTGCGGCCCCCAACGTTTATTTTAAACGGCTGGAAACGGAAAAGGCCATGATCAGAACCGATATTGAAGACGAAGATGCGGAAACCTTCGGTCTGGGGAAATGCAGTGAATTTAACTGGCATAACGTGCTCAATTTATACGCCTGCACCGAATGCGGCCGTTGCGAGGAACTCTGTCCGGCCGCATCCACCGGAAAACCCCTGTCCCCCAAGAAAATCATCCACGACTTCAAGGTGGATCTCCTGGATCAGGCCCATAAGATCCTGCCGGATAAGGAAGGCAGCCATAAGAAAGATGAGGTGACACCCCTGATGACCGAAGGGTCCGAAGTCACCGAAGACGTTCTCTGGTCCTGCACCACCTGCCGCTCCTGTGAAAATATCTGTCCGGTGAGCAATGAACATCTGGACTTTGTATTTGAGATGAGAAAACACCAGGTCCTCATGGAAGCCAGTTTCCCGCCGGAAATGGCCGAGACCTTCAACAATATGGAAAACCAGGCCAACCCCTGGGGCTTTGCTGCAGATACCCGGGCCGACTGGGCCAAAGATCTGGACGTCCCCCTGATGATGGACAAACCGGATGCAAAAGTCCTCTACTTTGTGGGCTGCGCCGGTTCCTTTGATGACCGTGGCAAGAAGATCAGCCGGGCCACCGCCCGGGTGCTGAAAAAAGCCGGGGTGGATTTTGCCATCCTCGGTCCCGAAGAATCCTGCAACGGGGATATGGCCCGGCGGGCAGGCAACGAGTATCTGGGGCAGATGATGATCCAGCAGAATGTGGAAACCATCAACCAATATACCCCCGAACTGATCCTCACGGGTTGCCCCCATTGTTACAACACCCTGAAGAACGAGTACCCTGAGTTCGGTGCTGATTACGAGGTCGTCCATTACGCGGACTACTTTAAAACCCTGATCGACCAGGGAAAACTCAAAGTTAAGGCCAAAGACCTGGGGAACATCACCTTCCACGATTCCTGTTATCTGGGCCGGTGGAACGATATTTATGAATCTCCCAGAGACCTGCTCACCCAGGCCAACACCGGCGAATTGGTTGAAATGGACCGCACCGGAGAAAAAGGCTTTTGCTGCGGTGCCGGCGGCGCCCGCATGTTCATGGAAGAGACCATCGGTGAACGCATCAACAATGTCCGGGCCCAACACGCCGTGGACACCGGCGCCGACATTGTGGCGGCCTCCTGTCCCTTCTGTGCCACCATGCTCAATGACGGGATTATGGAGACTGACCGGAAGATGCAGGTATTGGACATTGCCGAAATTATTGACGAGGTAACTGAAAGTTAGAAGGAGCGTGTCATGAATGGGTTTTACAATCGAATTTTAAATGTCAATCTGACCGACCAGTCCTTTGAGATCGAAACCCTTCCCCGGGAAATATACGCGGCCTATCTCGGCGGCAAAGGGCTGGCCTCCTACCTGCTCTATACCCGGAACCCCGAAGGCGTGGATCCGCTGTCTCCGGACAATCACCTGATTTTTGCCACCGGCCATGTGTCCCAGAGTCTGGTCTGGGGGGGATGCCGCTACGGGGTGTTCACCAAATCCCCCCAGACGGGCTTCTATTCCGAATCCTACTCCGGCGGAAAAGCACCCGAGGCGGTGGATGCGGCTGGATTTGATGCCGTGGTCCTCCACGGTGCCTGCAAGACCCCCACCGTGCTCGCCATCACCCCCGAAGGGGCCCAGTTCCACCCGGGGGAACCCTTCTGGGGCATGGAGACCTATGCGGCGGAGGATGCCATTACCGAATCTTTTGGCAAAAACAGCCCTTACAAGAAAAAAGGGGCCGTAGTGATCGGTCCTGCCTCTGAAAATCTGGTGGCTTTCGGTGTCATTGAAAACGATTACTGGCGGTCTGCCGGCAGGACCGGTGTGGGCACTGTTATGGGGTCCAAGAAACTGAAAGGTCTCTTTTTTGCCGGTGATAAAAAGCGAAAACCACACGATAAGGACCTATTAAAATCATTTACCAAGGAGATCGGCAAAGAGAGCAAAACCAATCCCGGCGTGGCAGCCTATAAGGCCATGGGCACTCCCATGATGGTCAAGATGCTGAACACCGCCAAGGCCTTTCCCACAAAATACTGGCGGAAAGGGGTGTGTGATCACTGGGAAAAGATTTCGGCAGATGCCCTTCACAGCCAGTGCGATGTCCGTCCCAACGCCT
>JAKSBB010000887.1 GCA_022361315.1 Desulfobacterales bacterium | reverse complement strand
TTTCCGCCGTTGAATTTACCTTCTGTCAGCTGTTTAACAATGCTGAAAACCGCGTTGTCAACACGCTTCATGGCAGAGGTCAGCACGTTGTCCGGCGCCAGGGAATTCTGGTCCTTGTCCACGCCGATGGCCCATTTGTTCTTTTCCTTGGCCGCTTCGATCAGACCGTCACCCACACCGCCGGCCGCATGGAAAACAATATCCGCACCCTGCTGGTACATGTTGTTGGCAATGGCTTTGCCTTTGGCGGCATCAGTAAAGGATTCCGCATACTGGCTGAGGATTTCACAATCGGGGTTGGCCAGTTTTACACCGGCCATATAGCCGTATTCAAACTTCTGGATCAGGGGAAATTTGATCCCGCCGATGAACCCCACCTTATTGGTCTTGGTCATTTTGCCGGCAATATAGCCCACGAGGAAGGAGGGCTGCTCTTCCTGAAATACGGCACAGGCTACATTCTGAGGGGTTTCGGGACCGTAGAAGAAATCAATGATACCGTATTTCTGGTCCGGGTTGATCTGGGCAGTGGCCTTGATGGCGTCTGCCATGAGGAAACCGATGCCCCAGATCAGGTCATTATTGGCATCGGTCAGGGTTTCCATATTGGGGGCGTAGTCGGCATCCTGTCTGGATTCTTTGTATCCCACCTTGACGCCAAGCTCTTTTTCGGCGCGTTTCAGGCCTTCCCAGGCAGACTGGTTAAAGGACTCGTCATTCACCCCGCCCACATCCGTCACCATGGACACCTTAAATTTTTTTGCCGCAGCCGTTCCTGCAAAACCCCATACGACGGCCAGCGCCGCTGCCAATACCAGTACCAGTGTTTTTTTCATCCTGTTTCTCCTTTACTTAAATTGTTACCTTAAACCCTAATTTATAAATGAACTTCCGTTGCGGATGGCCGGCAGGTTGAAAAATGATGCCAGACTCTGGGCCACATCGGAAAAACTCTGTCTTATGCCTAAATCCTTTGGACTGTGCCCGGGCTGAACCACCAGCAGCGGGACATATTCTCTGGTGTGATCCGTTCCCGTAAACCCCGGGTCACATCCGTGGTCTGCCGTTATGATCAGCAGGTCTTCCGGGTCCAGGCGTTCCATGACTGCCGTCAACCGTTCGTCAATAGCGGCTACGGCATCGTGGTAGCCTTTGATATCCCTGCGGTGGCCGAACAGCATGTCGGTATCCACGAGGTTCACAAAAATAAAGCTGTCACCTTTACTATCTTCTTCCAGGCAGGCGATCAGCCGGTCCAGACAGGCCGGATTACCCGCATCATGGTGGCTGACGTCAATCCCCTGCTCGGTGAATATATCTCCGATCTTACCGATACCGATGGTTTGAACCCCGTTACTGCTCAGGTGATCCAGTATGGTCTTGCCCGAAGGGGGCATGGAAAAGTCCCGCCGGGATGCGGTTCGTCTGAAATGCCCCGGGATCCCCTCGAATGGCCGGGCGATGACCCGCCCCACGTTGAGGGGGTTGCATAACTCACGGGCGATCCCGCACACCCGGTACAGCTCTTCCACCGTCACGATATCTTCATGGGCGGCAATCTGAAGTACGGAATCGGCTGAGGTGTACAGAATAATTCCCTGACCATCCAGATGTGCCTGCCCCAGTTCCTCGATGATGGCAGTGCCGGAGGCCCCTTTGTTGCCCAGCACCCCGTATCCGGTTCTTGCTCGGAATTCTTCAATCAAAGCATCCGGAAAAGACGGATAATCCAGGGGAAAGGTATGAAAGGGCTGGTCCAGCACCAGCCCGGCCAGCTCCCAATGTCCGGTGGTGGTATCCTTACCGGCTGAGGCTTCGGCCATTACCCCGAAGCTTGCTCTCGGCGCGGCCTGGGCCTCGCATCCCTTCAGGGTGTGCCCCAGCAACGCTGCCGCATTTCCCAGCCCCAGTTGTTGCAGCACCGGCCACTGGACTAAAGGCATGCCCTCACAGATATGCAGGGCCGTGTTTGCCCCGCTGTCACCGTAGTCGGCAGCATCGGGCAATGGCCCCACACCAAAGCTGTCTATGATCAGCAGAACCGCTTTCATCTCGTTTCTAACCCGCCATTTCTTCCATTACGGCCACACCGGCGCTGGCCCCGATACGGTCAGCCCCTGCCTTGATCATGTTCATGGTATCGGAGAGACTCTTTATGCCGCCGGAGGCTTTCACCTTGAGATCGTCCCCAACAACGGATTTCATCAGGGCCACGTCTTCCACAGTAGCGCCGCCCCCGGCAAACCCGGTGGATGTCTTCACAAAGTGGGCACCTGCGTGGCGGGAGGCTTCACAGGCCGCAACTTTTTCTTCTTTGGACAGCAGGCAGGTCTCGATGATCACCTTCACCAGTGCCCCGTCAGCCGCCTTTACCACCGCTTCAATATCTTTTTGCACCTGGTCGAGACTCCCGGCCTTCAGCGCACCCACATTGATGACCATGTCGATTTCATCCGCCCCGTCTTCAACGGCCCGACGGGTTTCCAGGGCTTTCAGTTCAGGGGTGTTTGCCCCCAGAGGAAAGCCCACAACAGAACAGACCTTTACACCGGAACCGGCAAGGGAATTTTTTACCAGGCCCACATGGACCGGGTTAACGCAGACACTGAAAAAGCTATAAGAAAGCGCCTCTTCGCAGATCCGCCTCACGTCATCTTCCGTGGCGTCGGGTTTGAGGATGGTATGGTCAAAATAGGCAGCCAGTTCACTGGGTGTCATGATTACTCCTTATGATATGGTCTCGTATATCAGCGGCCGCTCAACCGGGATTGCGTCCGTGATCTTTATTGCGTTTTTAAACCGGATGACGGCGGCATCCAGATGCCGGGTATCATTCACATGGAATGTAGCCAGCCTGGCCCCTTTGCCCACCCGGTCCCCTTCACGGACATCCATCCAGATGCCCACGGCCGGGTCGATGCGGTCCTCTTTTTTGGCACGTCCGGCCCCCAAAAGCTGCGCAGCCGTGCCGATCTCCCGGGTGATGATCTCCCGGATGACTCCCCCAGCCTCCGCACGGACGACGACAGTCTGGTCTGCACTTGGCAGGATACCGGTGTCTTCACAGACCTTCGGGTTTCCCCCCTGGGCAGCGATCATTTTTCCGAGACAGGCCAGTGCCTGCCCGGATTCAAGGGCATGTTGCACCCGTTCTTTTGCCGTCTGTGCATCCCCGGCCACACCGCCCGCAAGCAGCATCTCTTCAGCCAGGGCCATGGAAAGGGTTTTCAAACGGCCGTCATGCTTCCCCTGCAGGATCTCAATGGCCTCTTTTACCTCCAGGGCATTACCCACGGCATTGCCCAGGGGCTGATTCATATCGGAGACCAGGGCCCGGACCTTTTTTCCTGCGGCCTGACCGATGGTGACCATGGCTTCGGCAAGTGCCTTTGCCTGATCATGGTCCTTCATGAAGGCCCCGTTGCCGGTTTTGACGTCCAACACGATCACACCGGAGCCCGAGGCCAGCTTTTTGCTCATGATACTGGCGGCAATAAGGGAGATGTTGTCCACGGTGCCGGTGACATCCCGCAGGGAATAGAGCAGCTTGTCCGCAGGAACCAGTTCGGCGGTCTGGCCGATGACGGCCATGCCGTCCCGGGCAACAATCTCTTTAAACGCCGCCATGTCGATGGACGTGGTGACCCCGGGAATGGATTCCAGCTTATCCAGGGTGCCGCCGGTGTGGCCCAGCCCCCGGCCGGATATCTTTGCCAGCTTAAGCCCGCATGCACATACCAGTGGGGCAGTAACCAGGGTGGTGGTATCCGCCACCCCGCCGGTGGAATGTTTGTCTGCAATCACCCCCGGGATATCCGACAGGTCGATCACATCCCCTGAATCCCGCATGGACAGGGTCAGATCAATGGTTTCCCGGTCGTTCATCTTTGAAAACCAGATGGCCATCAACAGGGCCGACACCTGGTAATCCGGAATACTGCCCTCCACAACACCTGAGATAAAATATGAGATCTCTTCCGTGGAAAGGGCGTACCCGTTTCTCTTTTTTAGTATGAGATCTAAAAAATGCATTAATTATTTAAACGCCTTAATGAGTAAAAGGGGCCTGGTCCCGGAGAATATAATCCAGTGTATGTTGTGTTCGGGTAAAGTCATGTGCACTAATCTTTCTCAATAGGATAGCAGACCGGTTTTTGTCAAGAAAAGGTTGAAAATTATTAGATTTTTGCAAGCTCCGACACACCGGGTGCACCCTCGTTTTCCCAGAATACCTCAGCCGCTTTGAAAAAGGCGGCAATGCGGCGTTCCGGTCTCCGTGCTTTCAGGCAGGCCAGGCCCAGGGGAATGAGGTCCCCGGTATCCCTGGTTTCCCCCGGTCCTTCCCAGTATACGGCATGCCCGTTGTCCACCAGGGTCCGGGACTGATCATCCCGCATGAGGGCGGCCCCGGTACCGGATTTCACCAGTTCTTCAACGATTTTTTCATCCACGGCATCTGCGGTTGCCGTGAGGGTCAAGCCGGCATTATCCAGACGTCTCTGGAAGGCCTGGTGGAATGGGCAGGCATGGCGGGTCCAGACCCAGGGTAAGGCCACCAGCGTCTCCAGGTCGGTGTGGACATGGCCCTTTGCCAGTGATGCAGGCAATACCACCCGAACCCGGGTACCGGATACGGGCTGGGAATATATCTCCGGTTCCCCGAACTCCCCGAAGTGAAATCCCAGGTCAATGCGGCCCTGCGCCAGCAGCTCCGGCGTGGTAAACGTCTGGGTTTCAATAAAGGTCAGGGAGATATTCGGCAGATGCTCGGCTATCCACCGGGTCAGGCCGGACAGCTTCAGGTACCCCGGGTCCGTGTTGATCCCGATGTTGAGATTGCCCTGAAGGGTCTGCCGGAGCCGCTCTGCCTCCCGGGTGATATCCCCTGCCACCCGGTCAAGTTTTTTGGCGGAAGCCAGCAACACCTCTCCTTCCTGGGTCAGGGTCATCCCTCTGGTGCTTCGGCGGAAAAGGGCAATTCCCAGCTCGGCCTCCAGGGCCTTTATCTGGGCAGAGACGGCCGAGGGGCTCTGGTGGGTATTCCTGGCCGCCCGGGTCAGGTTAAGGGCGTCGGCCACGGCAATAAAGGATCTGATCTGATAAAGCTCCATCTTATCTCCGGCGTTCGGATTTTTGGAACACTGCGTCCCGTTTATGCCCATAGACAATAAAGGGTAAGGGGTGATAATTCAACGGGAAATCACACCGGAACCGAATTGAATCGAGGAGGAGAGATGGACACATATGTAGACTTGGCAAAAGAGATGGGCATGGTCAACGCGCTGCTTTTATCCCCGGATGACATTGTCTTTGACATCCGCACCCTGCTCAAATGCCACTGGGGCTGCGAGAACCACGACAATACAAGTTACAAGTGTCAGAAACGGGACACGGCACCAGCCGACCGGATGGCCATGGTAAAGGCCTACAACACCATCCTGATGATTCACGGCCATACCGGGCGGGATGTGAGCCGGGCCGCCCTTGAGATAGAGCGCCGGGCCTTTCTGGACGGCCACCACCTGGCCTTTGCCATCCGCTACTGCAACCTGTGCAAATCCTGCGCTGTTGACGACGGTAAAGCCTGCGTCCAGCCCTTGAAAGTACGGCCCTGCGAGGCTATATTCGGGATTGATGTGTACCGGACGGCGGCCCGTTTTGATCTGCCCTGCTATCCGCTGAAGGATAAGGACGAAACCCAGAACCGGTATGGATTTGTCTGTATTGACTGATCTGATACAAATTCCCCAACGACAGAGGAGAAACCCTTGAAAATCCAGCTCATCAGAAACGCCACCATGAAAATAACCCTGGCCGGGAAAACCATCCTGACCGATCCCATGCTGCTGCCCAGACACGGCATTGAATCCTTTGCAGGCAACGAGAGGAATCCGGTGGTGGAACTGCCGATGCCAGCGGAGGAGGTGCTTTCAGGGGTGGATATGGTGCTGGTGTCCCATGTCCATCAGGACCACTTTGACAACGGTGCAAGGGAACTTCTGCCCAAGGATATCCCTGTTTTCTGCCCGCCTGAGTTTTCAGACCAGATCCGGCAGGACGGTGTCACCGATGTAGAGGCCATAGAAGAGAGAATCGTCTGGGAGGGAATACGTATTTCCAAGACGACGGGAATCCATGCCGGAAATAAAAAATGGCAGGATATTCTGGGACCGGTATCCGGTTTCCTTATCCGGGCTGATGAAGAACCGGTACTTTACTGGCCAGGAGATACCATCCTCAGTGAGGATGTAAAATCACTGATCCGGAATGAACAGCCGGACATTATTCTTCCCCATGGCTGCGGGGCCGTCCTGGAAGACAGCGGCCCCATTGTCATGGACGGCAGGATGGTAATCGATATCTGCCGGCTGGCGCCCGAATCCCGGGTGGTGGCCATCCACATGGAGGCCCTGGATCATGCCACCGTCACCCGGGACGACATCCGGGCACTGGCAGACGCAGCCGGCATCAGCGATGAAAAATTAATCATCCCGGCAGAAGGGGAAATACTCACCTTCTAACAGAAACAAAGGATGCGGAAACCGACCATGAAATACGTACACACAAATATTGCGGCCAGAAACTGGAAAACCCTGGCAAATTTTTATTGCAAGGTATTCGAATGCCGCATCAAAACACCGGAACGGGATTATTCAGGTGACTGGCTGGACCGGGCCACCGGTCTGACCGATGCCCGCCTCAAAGGGGCGCATCTCATCCTCCCGGGGTACGGGGACGACGGCCCGACCCTGGAAATTTTCACCTACGAAAAAATGGTGGATACCGAAAACACGATGGCCAACCATCAGGGGTTTACCCATATTGCCTTTGAGGTGGATGATGTACGCAGCACTTATGAAAAGGCTTTGACACACGGGGGGCAGCCCATGGGCAAAGTGACGGAAAAAGAGGTACCGGGAATCGGCACCCTGGTCTTTATTTACTTTAAGGATCCCGAGGGGAATATCATCGAAATTCAGTCCTGGGACAAATAATGTTACAATAGACATAAAACGGCCCGGGCATTGTTCATGTCCGGGCCGTTATTATCACGCGCTGTTCTTTTAAGGGACCAATACCTTCTCCAACTGCGCCACCATGAAGTCCATCTCCGCCTCATTGATGACCAGGGGCGGGGAAATCCGGATGGTATGGCCGTGACTGTCGTTAACCACCAGGCCCAGCTTCAACAGCTTGTGGCAGAATTCCATTGCATTTCCGTCCTTAACTTCAATACCGATGAAAAGGCCAAGGCCTCTGACTTCCTTCACATAGGGAGACCGTTTGCCGATTTCCTCAATCCTGGCCTTCAGTATTTTGCCTTTTTCAGCGGACTGCTCCGCCAGTTTCTCCTCTTCAAAAACCTTAAGGGAAGCGGTGCCGGCCACACAGGCCAGGGGGAAGCCGCCAAAGGTGGAGCCGTCCGAGCCTTTGGAGAATATCATGTCCATCAGCTTGGCATTGGTGATGAACACCGACAGGGGTACCAGACCACCGGAGAGGGCCTTGCCCAGGATCACACCGTCGGGAACGATGCCCTCGTGTTCAAAGCAGAAACGTTTACCTGTTCTGCCCATGCCCACCTGGATCTCATCGCAGACAAGAAGCATATCATTGTCGTCGGAGAGTTTGCGCAGCCCTTTGAGGAATCCCTTAGGCGGAATCAGCATGCCCCCTTCTCCCTGGAGGGGCTCCACCAGAATACCGCAGGTGTTCGGGGTGATGGCCTTTTCAACAGCATCCAGATCGCCGAAAGGCACGGAGACGAATCCCGGGGTCAGGGGGCCGAACCCTTCGTTGTACTTTTTGCTTGAGGAGAAGGAGACCACGGAGATGGTTCTGCCGTGGAAGTTGTTATTGAAAACGATGATCTCCTGCCGGCCGTCCGGAATGTTCTTCTGTTTGAACCCGTAATACCGCATGGCTTTAATAGCGGTTTCAACGGATTCCACCCCGCCGTTCTTGGGAAGCACCTTGTTGCCGTAATTACCGAATCTCGGGGCCATCTGGGGGGCGAACTTTGCCGCTTCGGAAAGAAAAATCCCCAGAGGGTCGGTAAAGACCACATTAGAGAGCACAGAGGCATAGTTGCCCATCAGGGCGTCCATGACCGCGTTGGTGATGGTGGGGTGATGGTGGCCGGGGTTGGCTGCGGAATATGCGGCCAGGCAGTCCAGGTATTTATCCCCCTTGTCATCGGTGAGCCAGCAGCCTTTGGCGTGCCGGACCACCAGTTTGATCCGCTCGTAATGATGGGCACCGTAATCCTCTTCCAGATTGAAGATGGTATTGTCGCTCTCATTGGAGAACCCGTCAAAAAAGTGAATTTTTCTCATGCTGGTCATGGCTCACCTCCTTTAATCCGGATATTTCCTTAAGAAATATCCGTGTCTAATTATCCTGTTTTATAAGTTGATATATGCGTTCTTCTCTCTCGGTCAGGTCTTCCCTCCGGTCCAGGGTTTTCTCCAGAAAACAATGGTAGAAATCGTGCCGGAGACTGTCCCGGTTGGCAATGATGAACCACTGGTTCCGGGTCCAGTTGATGGGAGACGCGTCTTCGTTCCCCTCTTCAAAGATGCCCACCAGGGCCTCCTTGCGGTCCGTGATGATATCAAAGGACCGCCCCCCGATTTTAGCAATGAGGTCGTCTTTGTCCGGATGGGTGACCTGGATGTCGAACCGTTCCGCTACATCCCCCATGGCAATATAACGGATGGACACCCCACGCTTCTCGGCTGCTTCCAGGGATTTTGAGAGCCGCCGGTCCGCTTCGGGGAACAGACGGACATAAACCTCTTCCTTTGCCGCCCCGATCATGTCCTTGGCCTTGGCCATAACGTTGTCGTAACCGGTGAGGGTCCATACATATTCAAAATCTTCTTTCTGGGATGCCTTTACGATTTCTTTCTCTACAGCATCAATGCTGGATTCAAATTCCCGCCGCAATCTGCGGATCAGTTCATCCGACGGCAGGGGGGCATATTGGCCGGCCTGGACCTCAATGACAAATCCCTTGGCAATCAGGTTTCGGAGTACGTCATAAATCCTGGACCTGGCAATGCCTGATATTTTGCTCAGCTGGGAGCCGTTTACCGGATGATTGCTCACCAGGGCCATATAGCAGGAGGCCTCGTATTGGGAGAAACCCAGGTTTGTTAGTCCTGATCTATTGTCCATATAACAGCCTTGTTTGATTGTTGCTACTTAAATAGCAACATAAGAAAATTCCGTGGATTTGTCAAGCCTGCGAAAGGAATTAATGCCATCCCCTAAGCCATTCTAATGGTTTGAAATTCTGGCCGGATGTCCTGAGCGGGTTCTTTCACCGGGATTGACAATTTGGCCCGCCTGTGCGCATAGTTCTTCATTAATTATTATTATAGCAACCCGAATAACTAGGAGTATAAAATAATGGCAGGTTTGAACAAGGTCATGCTCATCGGCAACCTCGGACGGGATCCCGAGATCCGCTATTCCCAGCAGGGGACAGCGGTGGTGAATTTCTCCATTGCCACCAGCGAACAGTGGACAGACAGAAACACCGGGGAACGCCAGGAGAAAACCGAATGGCACAGAATCGTCGTTTTCGGTAAACAGGCCGAAGTCTGCGAAAAATATCTGTCCAAAGGAAGCTCCATCTATATCGAAGGCAGACTCCAGACCCGGAACTATGAGAAAGACGGTCAAACCCATTACATCACAGAGATTGTTGTCAACAACTTCCAGTTTCTCGGCGGAAGGGGAGACAACCAGGGTGGTGGCGGCGGTTATCAGAACCAGGGCGGTGGATACCAGAATCAGGGTGGCGGCGGCTATCAGCAGAACCAGGGCGGTGGATACGGCCAGGGTGGCGGTGGCGGATACCAGCAGAACCAGGGCGGACAGGCTCCCAATTCCAACAATTTCCAGGGGCAGACCAATCCGGGTATGACCGGCGGGCCTGATGCCATCCCCGATGACGATATTCCGTTTTAGATAAAATACAGGGGAGCGGCCGCAGCCGTTCCCCTTCTGATCATACGCAATCACCGGTTTTTCCAAACCGATCTCTTGATCTTAAACCGCTCTACCTATCTTTCGGTTCTAATTGTCTTTAAGAGAAGATTTCTCAATATCCAGGATTTTGGATGTCAGGTAGGGTTTTGTTTCGTAGCGGGTGATGCTGGTGAGGTCGTGGGTCAAACGTGCGAGCTTTTTAACTTCGTCGTGAATGGCAATCAGGGCATTGGAGGTTTCCTTGTCCAGGCCGTTTTTTTCCTCTAGTATTTCGCAATACCCCATGATCACCTGAAGGGGCTGGCTCAATTCATGACAGACCCCGCCGGTGGTTTCCAAAACGGCGGCCAGTTTCTCTCTTTCCAGCCTGATACGCTCCATATTGCGCTCTTCGGTAAGATCCTGGATGGACATCAATGCCACCTGTTTACCGGCAAGCTTCAGGGGTTTTGTGGAAAACCTGAGAATCCGCTCCCCCCTGCCCAGAATGGTTTTCGTGGTTTCAATCATAAAATGCGGGGTTCTGTTGGTCAGCGTATCCGCCAACGCCTCCTTGAACCGGCATCTGGCACAGTCCGGACTGAACCCGCATCCCCGGCTGTCTTTCTCATGGTTGACACAGGAAAAGGCCTCACCGGCCACCAGACCGATCAAGGTATCCATATCCTTGGCGGTGAACTCCAGGGACACCTTGTTGGCAAGGGTGACCGCCCGGTCTTTGTCAATGACCAGAACAGCCAGGGGAAGGGCGTTGATGATTTCCAGGAGTCCTTCCCTGGTGTACTCTCTCAGGGTGTTATCCATTTTTCCATCTGGAAAGTTTATCAAAGGCGGTTTCAGCGGCATCCAGCAAATCAGCCATGCTCACCGGTTTTTTGAAATAGTCGTCGAATCCGGCATCCCGGCAGTCCGACAATTCAAACAGGGAGGCATAGCCGGTGAGGGCGTAAAGAATGGCCATGGGGCTTTTCTTTTTTATGGCGCGGCACAGGTCAATTCCGTTCATCTCAGGCAGGTTGAGATCCAGGAACATCACGTGAATCTCTTCATCCGCAAGTATATCAAGGGCCTCCTCCGCACTGGGGGCAGACCTGACAATATACCCTTTTTTGGTGAAGGCCAGGTCAAACATGTTCAGAATGGTTTTTTCATCATCAACAACGAGTATGGTTTTTTCAGACATGGATGTTTTCCTCATATGGTTGGGATCCGGCGGTTCAGTTATTTTCCGCCAACTGGAAAATGCCGTGGATATCAAGTATCAGGCCCACCCGGCCGTCCGCCAGTATGGCACCGCCGGAAAATCCGGGAATTCCCTCAAGATTGCCCCCCAGGCTTTTGATCACATACTCATCCTTGCCCAGAAGTTCATCAATGAGCAGGGCTTTCTGATCATCTTTGGATTCCACCACAACGGCCAGACATTCCCAGGTATTTTTGCTGTCTTCCTCCTCCGAATAGAGGTGGCGGAGGCGGACAACCGGGATCAGGCGGTCACGCTCCTTGATCAGTTCGCCCTTGCCTTCCACTGTAAAACAATTTTCCTGGTCCGGTTTAAAGGCCCTCTGTATGGCTGTGGTGGGGATGACATATTTTTCCTTACCCACCCGGACCAGCATACCGTCTATGATGGCCAGCGTCAGGGGGAGGCTGATGGTAAATTTGGTGCCCGATCCCTTCTGGGATTCGATTTTCAGATGCCCCCGGAACCGTTCGATACCGGATTTGACCACATCCATCCCGACCCCCCGGCCGGAGACATCCGTAATTTCCTTAGCCGTAGAAAACCCGGGTTGGAGAATCAGATCATAGACCTGGGCATCCGTGAGCTGATCCGATTCCGACACCAGTCCGGACTGGATCCCCTTTTCCAGAATCCGCTCCCGGTCAAGCCCTTTGCCGTCATCCTGAATTTCAATGATAATATTGCCGCCCTTATGATAGGCACTGAGATGGATATTGCCTTTTTCCGGCTTACCCGCCGCCTTCCGTCCATCCAGGGGTTCGATGCCGTGGTCCACGGAGTTCCGTATCATATGGACCATAGGCTCGTAGAGCGCGTCCACCACGTTCCGGTCAATCTCGGTTTCCTCACCGCTCATGGTCAGGCTGACGGGTTTGCCGGATTTTTTGGACAGGTCCCGCACCAGCCGGATCATTTTCATAAATGTGGCTTTGATGGAAATCATGCGCATGGACATGGCGATGTGCTGCATGTTGGAAACAATCTGGCCCAGCTGGGTGACCGCCTGGATCAGGGAGGGGTCCTGGGAGACTTTCTGCTTGAGCATGGACTGGGCGATCACCAGTTCTCCGGCGTAATCCACCAGGTCATCCAGTTTTTCCGTGTTAACCTTCACCTGGGTGGCCACCCGTTTTTTCTCGTGCTTCTGCTCCATAAGGGCCATGGCCACCTGGGAGGGCTCCGCTTTATTTTCCTCTACCAGTATTTCACCGAATTTTTTCTCGGGTTGCTGCCGCTGTACTTCCAGGGTCTCTTCCAGCTTATCCTCATCAATGACACCTTTTTTCAAGAGGATTTCGCCGATGGGTTCCCGGCTGCCTTTTGTCAATTCCACCTGAAGGGCCTTGAGCTTATCTCTCAACCCCTGGATATCCAGATCGTCATCCGGCAGTTTCACCCCGTTGCCGACGCCTTCCTTTACCCTGGCAATAAGGCGTTTGAGCATATCAACGGATTCGAGGATAGCATCGGTGGCCAGATCGTTGATCATGAACTCGCCGCTCCTGGCGCTGTCCAGAAGATTTTCAGTGGTATGGGCCAGCTGGTTGATTTTCTTCAGTGCAAGGAAACCCGCCACCCCCTTGATGGTGTGGACCGGTCTGAAAATATTGTTGATAATCTCCGTGTCTGTGGGATCCTGTTCCAGCTCAATTAGGTGCACTTCAATGGCATCCAGATTCTCTTCCGCCTCGGAAACAAAATCGTTGAGAATATCGAGATCTTCACTGGAGATGGGTTCGGGCTGGACAGTCTCCGGCGGTGCTACATCTTCAACAACTTCAGGCGCAGCCGGAGATTCACCCGCCTCCGACTTGGTGAGAATGGCCGAATCGAGAATGTCGAGCACATCCTTGGTTTCAAAGGTAAACTCAACCCCGCGTTTCATATGCCTGAACAACGCTTCTAAAAGCAACAGGGCATCTTCCAGGGGCTTGGTCCGCCCCATGGTCTCAAGGCTCATATTCTCCACAAAATGCCTGCAGGATTCCACCACCTGGTAAAAGGTATCGGACTCACATTGTTTGGCAGCGACTGACAGCTCTTCCATCAGTACGATCATGCTACCCAGATCCAATGTTTCTCCGGGGCAAAATTCTGCTATGTGTGTTGAAAAACGATCCAGCAGTACAGACAGGTCTTCAAAAACAGCTTCTTTATCCACGATATTTCCTCCAAAGGGGATTTGTGGCTTAATCGTTAGTCGGGACGGCACCTTTTGTCAAGCATTTTGATCAGCTCCGTTGTCTCAGGCTTTGTCACGTAATTGTCCGCCTGAACTTTATGGCACTTTGCCTTCATCTGTTTGTTGATAAGTGAGGAAAACATGATCACGAAGATATCCTTGAGCACGGCATCCTGTTTGACCTGGCGGCAGAGGGTCAATCCGTCCATTTTAGGCATTTCAATATCGGTGATCAGCACGGTTTTCCGCAATTTTTCAGGAGAGGGGTTCTGGTAGTGGGTCTTTAGAAAGGAAAGGGCCAGCTCTCCGTTTATAAAATCATTGATATGGATGAATCCGGCATTTTTCAGGCTCTTCACCACGGATTTCCGCATCAGGGGGGAATCCTCCGCAAAGATAAGCTGGATTTCGTCCCTGGGAATTTCCTCTTTCTGAAGAATCACCTCTTCCGCCACTTCTTCCAGAATCAGATCCGGGAATATCGAAGACAGTATCTGTTCCAGGTCCAGCACCAGAATCTGGGTATCATCCACGTGAACCGACCCGGTAAAGCAGGAATCGGTTTCAAGCATGGCATCCATGGGTACAAATTCCTTCCACGACATCCGGTAAATCCGTTTTACCCCCTGGACCTTAAAACTGTTCACGGAATTGTTAAACTCGGTTACCACGATGATTTCCCTGTCTTCCGCAAAATTTGGGGGAATATCCAGAATCTGTGACAGATCCAGCAGGGGAATGGTTTTATCCCTGTACAGATACATCCCAGCCACGCCGGCCGGCGCATCCGGCAACGGGGTGACCCGGTCCGCATCGTATTGCTGAATGGACTGTACCTTTGCCACGTTCATTCCAAACGCCTGCTCACCCACAAACACGGTCAGCAATTCCATCTCATTGGTTCCGGATTCCAACAGAATTCCTGAATTCATATTTGTCTTCATCTTTGATCTTCTCCTTGCTGCGGCCATTGATATGGGCTGCCGGCCGCCGTATTATGACTTCTATCGTCGCGGACAAACATCTACGCACCAGATTCCATAATTTTCACGTTCCTGCGAAGCCTTGACTTCGTCACCTGTGTATCAGGATAAAAAATGTTGACACTTGAACAATTTTGGTGGCTCAGTTTACCATAGAAAAAAAGGGGATGCAAAATAAATTGCCCGACAAATATCACCCCGGAACCAGGCCATAATCAAGCCCTCTACTTCCTTGGATTCTCCCGCCGCCACTGCCTGGGGCTTTTGTATGCCCTTCCCTGGGACCAAATACCCGTACGACGCATCTTTGCCTTCGCTTCGGTCTCTTTATATCGGTCAATATCAATGCCCGGGGCAACCTTTCCTTGATACACTTCAGCCATCCCTTTTTGAAGCATTTCCAGATTGATATTCATGCCGTTCCGGAGCACTTCCGCCAGCATACGGTTGTACCCACCGGTACCGTATTGCTTGAGGACCACATCACGCTCCAGAATCATCCGTGACAGGACATCTGAGGCCTCCCGGCCATAAGGCTGACCTGTTTTACCCTTCCATCCGGTTTCAGGCGCATCAATGCCCACCAGACGAATCTTGAATGTCAGTCCCATTCCGCTGACGCGAACCGTGTCCCCGTCGAAAACCCGGACCACACGAAACAGCTGCCCTTCAGGCAGCACCACTTTCTCTTCGCTGATCTGCTCTGCCGTTTCGTCCCGGGGTGGAGATACGTTAGATACGTGGCGGATGCCATCCGCATCGGTCCAGATATAGAGATCCGCATGGGCAAAATTATCGACCGACGGTGTAATCGATAAGAAAATTAAAACAAGAATATAGATGGTTACGAGGCCACGATCCATGACGCCTCCTTTAGATGAAATACGCCTGATATCCCAACTATAGAAGATGCATTTTAGAAAAACAAGTGAGGAACGTTAAGGATTTAAGGATTCAAAAATCAGAGCGGCCCAATTTTTTTCGTCTCTTTCCCACGTCAGGGTAAATCCATGATCCTGGTAAGTTGAGATTAACTCCTGTTTCTCCCAGGTACGCAGACCGGAGAAGACGAGACAGGCATCCGGAAGTGCAGCCTGCCGCAACAACGGCGCCAGCCGGGCCAGTGTGGGGTATCTCAGATTGGCGCAAATTAACGAAAACTTGCGCCCCTCCGGCGACATGAGATCGTCAATCACCTGTATCCGATCCCCAAGCCGGTTCAGGGCAACATTTTTTCTGGCCTCACTGACGGCATTGGCGTCGATTTCCCAGGCCCGGCAGTCAGCCATACCGGCCAGACACATGGCAAGGGCCAGGATACCTGATCCGGTGCCGATGTCTCCGGCACTGCGGTTCAGAAACCGGCCTTCGTCTCCGGTTTGAAAGAATAGATGGTCCAGGGCGGCAAGGCAGAGGCGGGTGGTGGGATGGTGTCCCGAACCAAAGGAAATTCCCTGGTGGATCTTTATATCAATATGGCGATTCGGAATCTCGCGGTCCGTACCGGGCGGTACAATAGAAAACCGGTCCGTGATCCGGACCGGTTTTGAGAAACTCTGCATTACATAGGTGGATCCGTAAAGATCCTGATAGGCCAGGGTCTGGTCGTCCACCAGGCTGCGCAGCACCTTCTTTGCTTCACTTCGGGAAACGGACAGCGTTTCCCGAATTTTCAGGATATACGCCCCGGCCGTCAGATTGACATCAGCGTCCCGGAGAATATCCAGAACGGCCTTCCGATTAAAGCCTGATTTATAGGCCGTCATGCCCCTCTTTTTTGAGCAGTTCCGCGTACCATTGGGCAAAATCAAACATCCCCCGGATTTTTTCCTCATCGTTGACGATGCCCAGACACATTTCCAGGGCACCCTGGGAATAAGAGTTGGAGACGTCATCGTCATCAACGGCGGTCAAAAACTCCCGGATCAACATCTGGGAGGTTCTTTTGGTTTTATCTTTCCGGATATCGATTGGGTCTTTCGGCTCTTCGAACGGGTCCCACTTGTCGTAGCCCTTTTTCATGATCTGACGCTGGCCACGCTTGCCCATGGAATCAAATATAGCCTTCTTGCGCTCCTCGATCTCCTCGCGGGAAAATTTATTCTGATCGGCGTCCATTCCCTACCCCTCTCTTTTTACCCCAAGGTATTCTTCGTCAAAACTCGTGATCATTGCCATGGAAACCGGCACCAGCAACTCATGCATGCGGATCTTTTCGGATTTGATATCCCGGATCAATTCGGCGGACAGAAGCTGAAGCTGGGTGTAAATCTTGTCCATGTTCATGGTGGGGTAGGGCTGTCCCTGGACAAAATTGGTGCGGCCGCAGATATGGGAAGAACCGGCGGTGGAGGTGGGAATTCCGTAAACCCTGCAGGTGATGGGGCGGCTGTCGTAAAGCAGGCAGAGGTCGTCTTTACCCAGCAGGGGACAACGCACCCGTTCCTGGGACATGCGGCCCACCACCTGGAGTTCCTCCTCACCCTTTTTCACCTCTTTGAAGGCATTTCTTTTCATCTTCACCAATGCCCGGTCGGTTTTATCCGCAACGGCGATCAGGTCGGCCTTTTCAATACCGGAGAATTTTTCGTTGAACTTGTGGTTGATGTAGAGTGCCTCGATCAGGGTCAGGTCAAAAATCGCATAACAGCAGTCAGAGCATTTTTCCCTGCAGAACACCTCTTTGGGGAACTCGCTTTTTACCCGGTCAAATACCTGGTCCACCAAATGAACAACGGCTTCGTACTTTACAAAATGTTTGGTCAAATCTAATGCCATGGGGTTTCCTTATTATTTTCCTATGCAAAAGTTGTTAAAAATCGCGTCCAATATATCTATAGAGGCGGTTTCTCCCGTAATTGTTCCAAAAGAATCCATGCTGTTTTTAACATCCAGTGCAAGTGTTTCTTCTTCCTGCCCCGTATCCATCCCCTGCCGCAGGGCGGTCAGGTGGGAGAGGGCCAGGCTTAATGCGTTTTTATGTCTAAGGTTCGGGACCACTGCGTCGTTTTCAAGATCCAGGTTGCGGATGGAATATTCCATGAGGGTCTTTTTCAGGCTGTCGATCTTAAGATTCATCAACGCAGAGATTTCCACAACGGGAATATGTGACAGATGTTCGGGCAATTCAGGCAACGCTAGGTCTTCTTCCTTGACCAGATCCATCTTGTTGATCACGAAGATCACCTTTTTTCCTTCAGGCACGGTTTTTACAAAGGTTTTTTCGCTGAAGGCCTTTCCGGGTTCGCTCAGGTAAAGCACAATATCTGCGGTGGTAATATGATCCCTGGCCTTTTCAATGCCGATGATCTCCACCAGGTCATCCGTTTCGTGAATACCGGCCGTATCCACAATGACAAAGGGAATACCGTCGATGTTCAGCCCTTCTTCAATAGGGTCCCTGGTGGTCCCCGGAATCGCGGTAATAATGGATTTTTCCTTCTTCAGAAACTGATTCATCAGGCTGGACTTACCCACATTGGGTTCACCGCAGATGGCCACACGGATACCGTCTTTCAGGAAGCAGGCATCTTCGTGCTGCCGAATCAGGGCCTCGCATCGCTCAATCACCAGGTCAAGGTTGATCCCGTCGTCTTCGGTAAAGGAAAAGGGGGTCACCTCATCGGGGAAATCAATGGAGGCTTCAAGCCTTGCCAGAAGTTCCGTCAGAATATCTTTCATCTGCTCGATGTCCTCCCTCAGGGATCCTAAATTCTGGGAGGCGGCAAACTTCAGGGAGGAATCTGTGCGGGCATTGATGATGTCCGCCACGGCCTCGGCCTGGGTCAGGTCGATCCGGCCGTTTAAAAAGGCCCGTTTGGTAAATTCCCCGGGTTCGGCAGGCCGGGCGCCGAGGTCAAACACCAGCCCGAGGATGCGCCGCAGAACGATGCTCCCCGAGTGGGCCTGGATTTCAATCACATCTTCGGCCGTATAGGACCTGGGACCTTTCATGGGCAGGACAATGACTTCATCCACCACATCTGCCCCGTCCATAACAAATCCGTGGAGCGCCCGGTGGGACTCGAACTGCACCGTTTTTTCTGCAGGAACCCGGGTGGGGGAGAACAGCGTCAGCGCGATCTCCTCGGCACCGGGTCCTGATATCCGGATGACACCGATACCGCCGGCCCCATAGGGGGTTGCTATTGCGGCAATCGTATCTGTCATCTATCTCCTGTTCCGACGTTTTCCCCTGTAATTTTTCTTCTTGGGAAAAATTACCAGACGTCTGTAGTAGCCGTCCCCCATGCTCTGGGTTCTGACCTGATTGTCATCTTTAAGGGCCAGATGGACGATCCGTCTGTCCTGGGCGCTCATCTGGTTGATGGTGGCGGGGCGGCCGGTTTTCTTGGCCTTTTCCGCCATCTTGAACGCCAGTTGCCTCAGGTTGGCCTTTCGGGTTTCCATGTAGCCTTCGATATCCACCTTGACCCGGACACGGGCCTCACTCTGGCGGTTGATGATCTTGTCCACGAGAAACTGCATGGCATCCAGGGTCTGTCCCTTGCGGCCGATGAGAATGCCGGCATTGCCGCCGGAAATCTTCAGGGTCAGCCGGTCCTGATCGGTCTCAGCCTCGATAACGGCATCATC
>JAKSBB010000889.1 GCA_022361315.1 Desulfobacterales bacterium | reverse complement strand
CTTCGCTGAATTCTCGAGACTGGTCGGCTAGGAAAGGTCATGCGCTCTCGCCTTCCTTACTATCAACACTGAAAAGCGCGAAATCACCCGTAACCGCCGGCGCGGCCCTTCAAGTTTCCCTTCGCGACCGCCCGATAAACATGTGCATCCGCGCGAATGTTGCATTGAACGGGAGGATCCCGATTGTCTGATGTTCTTGACCAGAATGAAGTCGATGCCCTGCTGGCGGCGGTCGGTGACGGGGACAACGCGGCCGCGGATGCCGCGTCGGGGGCCGACGCGGGTTTCTCGACGAGCACGGGCGACGTCGCGTCACTCAGTGAGATCTATCCGTACGACTTCAAGCGTCCCGAGCGGGTGAGCAAGGACCAGATGCGCGCGTTGCAGACGCTGCACGAGGGGTTCGGCCGGAACCTGGGCGCGTCGCTGTCGGGGTTCCTGCGGACGATCGTGGAGGTGCGCGTAGCGCGCATCGAGCAGCTGACCTACGGGGAGTTCATCAACGCGCTGCCGAACCCGACGAGCTTCAATCTGCTGGGTTGTGATCCGCTGGAGGGTCAGGTGTGCCTGGAGATCAGCCCGCTGATCATCTACCCGATCATCGATCGTTTGATGGGCGGATCGAACGCGGAGCTGTTTATCCCGCAGCGTCCGCTGACGGTGATCGAGCAGCGGCTGGTGGGCAAGATCACGGACCGCGCGATGGTCGCGTTGAGCGAGGCTTGGGAGGGCGTGTGCCCGGTGCAGTTTGAGCTGGAGCAGACCGAGTCGAACCCGCAGTTCGTTCAGATCGTTCCGCCGAACGAGGTGGTCGTGGTGGTGGGCTTTGAGCTGAAGATGGGCGGTCGCGCGGGCACGATGTCTTTGTGTATCCCGTTCAACGTGATCGAGCCGATCATCGAGAACCTGGCGAGCCAGGCGTGGCAGTCGCCGCAGCACCACAAGGCCGACAACACCTCGCGGATGAAGGTGACGGCCAACCTGGACCGCGCGAGCATCAACGCGACGGCGCTGCTGGCGAAGACGACGATCACGGTGGGCGACCTGGTCAACATGTCGCCGGGCGACATCGTGGTGACGGAGAAGTCGGCCAGTCAGCCGGTCGTGCTGTGCGTGGAGGGTCGGCCGAAGTACCTGGCGCACCTCGGCCAACACAAGGGCAAGCGTGCGATCCAGGTCATCCGTCAGGTCGAGCCGAAGGATCGTGTGTGATCGGTTCGTCGGGGGTATTTTTTTGTTACAGCCTGCGGACGGGGAAGAGTGCGACGGTGCAGCGTGCGTTGCCGAGGCGGTCGGTCGTGTCGAAGCCGCGCGTGATGGGCGGCGCGACGGGGTAGCCGCGCTTGAGCGTGCGGGATTCCCACGCGGCCAGGTCGTGCTCGGCGGTGCGCTGGTCGGCGGTGAAGAGGATGAGCATCAGGCCGGCGTGGTAGATCAGGGGGTCGGATGCCATCTTCTTGATGTCCTGTGAGACGGGGCTGAGCATCTCGGCCGCGTAACGCGCGAACGGGCCTTCGGTGGTGAACTGACTGACGGTCTTGATCTCCAGCCAGAACGCGGCTTCGAGCACGACGGCGTCGGGCGGGGCGAAGAGCGTGGTCTCCACGTCCGGTTCCATCAGCGCGCGGTCGTCGGGCGTGAGGACGATGTCGCATCGTTTGCCTTCGGACTTGCGGCGGCGGGTGCGGTCGGCGGGGTAGCGCTGCTCGGGGTGGACGCCGTAGCCCGCGTCGCGCAGGGCGTCTTGGATCAGCGGGTGCAGCTCGAGTTCGTCGCGGGTGTCGATGGAGTAGACGGCCTGCTCGAGGTTGTCTTCGTCGGCTTGGCGGCGCAACGCGGCGGTGACGGATTCGACGAGATGGGCGGCGTTCCACTGCACAGGCAAACGGTACGGGGTTGTGGCGGAAAGTGCCAGCGTGTGTATCATCGGGGCATGAGCGTCGGACTGATCTACGACGAGCGGTACCTTCAACACGACACGGGCCCGGTCCACCCCGAGCGGTCGGACCGGTTGCGGGCGATTCACGCGAAGCTGTCGGGCAACGGGTTGATGGATGAGCTTGCGGTCCTGGAGCCGCAGCCCGCGGCGGTGGACCGGATCACCGCGGTGCACGGACCGAAATACGTCGAGCGCGTGCGTGAGACGTGCGCGAGCGGGCTTGGG
>JAKSBB010000451.1 GCA_022361315.1 Desulfobacterales bacterium | reverse complement strand
GCCTGGTGCCGGATATACTGGGGCGGTATCGCCGGTGCGGACAAAACAGCCCTGGGAAGACTGCTGCATCCCGAGGGCCTGGGGGATGACACCGCTCTCAGGGCGGACCTGGAAGCACTGGCCAAGAGTGCTTCTGAGGCGATTTCTGTTTGTACCATACCTGATAAAGATACCGGAAGTGCCTATACACCGGACGAGTCACCGGAGGCGGCTCTGGCCGCCAGAGTGCTGAATCGCAGGATTGACGCTGACTGGCGGATTACCAGTTATTCCGCATTGGTGGCCGGCCGCCATGGCGGGACCAGGGGCACGGGAGAAACCTCTGAACCGCTTCCCGAAAGCGGCCATACCGTCACGAATGCCGCAACACCCATCCTTCTGGAAACCTTTCCCAAAGGGGCAGGCGCCGGGGATTTTTTCCACGGGGTATTGGAGGATATCGATTTCACGGACGATACCACCATTGCACCGGCCGTTTCAGAAAACCTGGACAAATACGGATTTAAAGGGCTGGGGCTGAGCCGGATGGCGGAAACCTCCGTGGGGCACATTCTAACCACACCCCTCAAAACAGATACGGGCAAAGGATTCCGGTTGGCAGAGGTGGCATTGGGTCAGCGCTTCACAGAGCTTGAGTTCTGTTTTGACCTGAAGGGGCTAAACCTCAACGCCCTGGCCGGTCTGTTCGATACCGATCCGAAGTTTGTCACCTATGCAGCCCGGTTAAAAGGCATGGATGTCTCCCCGCTTAAAGGGTTTCTTAAAGGGTTCATCGACCTGACGGTCTGCCATGACGGCCGGTGGTACATCCTGGATTATAAATCCAACTACCTGGGCCCGGTGTACGAAGATTATGATGACAACTCCGTCGCCCTGGCCATGGCGGACCATGATTATATCCTTCAATACCACCTTTACCTGGTGGCTTTGGACAGGTATCTTCGGTTCCGTTTGAAGGAATATGAATACGATACCCATTTCGGCGGGGTGTTTTATCTTTTTCTCCGGGGGATGCGGCCGGACAGCGACACCGGCATCTATTTTCACCGGCCGTCGGCGGAATTTATGGGGCGGTTTCAGTCCATGCTGTAATCCTAAAGGCTCTTTTCTTCAATACATCTATCATTCTGAAAAACGATCCAGATAGGCCCGGAACCGGGATGTCCAGCTCTGGAGGTCCGGTTCGGCCATCATGCCAGCATGGTCTCCGGGAACGAGACAGACGTCCACCGGCCGGTCACAGACGGCCTGCCATCGCTCCGCCATTTCCGGGGAGGCCTGGGCGTTGAACTGGCCCGGGACTTGTCCGCTTGCCTGGATGACAACCACACGGCCCCGGAACCGGGATCCAGGCCGGTAATTTATCAGGGGCCGGATGGTGGCGGCGGTGATTCTTCCGATTTGCTTGACCAAGGTGGTATCTGCGCCCGGTGGGATCATCCCGGCCAGTTTCAGCAGGGTCAGGGCCTGCTCCGCCAGCGCCTCTCCTTCCAGGTGTTGCAGATCCGCTGATGTGACATCCGTTTTGGGTTCCCAGAGATAGGCCCACTCCTGCACATAAGCCCTGAGATCGGTTTCCCAGGACCAGTTGTCAAAGGTGTTATCTGCCTGAAACAGGTCCGGCATGGCATCCAGACTGAAAATAACGGATTCCTGTCCCTGCGCTTGCAGCTGGAGACCCATTTCCAGAGCAGTGGGACCTCCCGCGGAATGGCCTGCGATTAGATACGGACCTTCGGGTTGGATCTGTCTCAAGGCCTGAATAAAATAGGCGGCCAGCTTTTCCACCGTGGGCATGGGCCGGCTCACCCCGTCAAATCCGGGGGGCTGCAGGGCATAGAAGGGCTGGTCTTCCCCCAGGCTCCCGGCGAACAGGTGGAGGTAATACACACTGGGAGCCCCGCCGGGCAGGCAGAACAATCGGGGACGTTCCGGGCTTCCGGTTTGCATGGGGACCAGAGCGGCCCATGGATTATTATCAGAGGCCTGTGTCAGTGCCGGCGCGAGTTCAGCCGGGGTGGGATACCTGAACAACAGGGCAGGGGAGAGGTTTTTGTGAAAATGCTTCCGGATCTCGGACATGAGCTGGAGTGCCAGCAGGGAATGGCCGCCGGCCTCGAAAAAGTTGGTGGAAATATCGCTATTTTCACTCCCCAGAACCTGTGACCAGATGGTGCAGAGCAGGTGTTCCGTTTCCGTGCGTGGCAGCCGGCCTGCATCGCCGTCTGTGGGCTTTGACGGTTGCACAATGTCTGCCGTTAACGCGGCCCGGTCCGTTTTTCCGTTCCGGGTCAGCGGCATGTGATCCATCACCATCAGACCGGTGGGAATCATATGCGCAGGCAGCCCTTCCTTGAGCCAGGACCGCAGGCGCTGCGGTAACTTTTCCCTGTGTTTGTCCAATTCCGGAGACAGGGTGACAAAGGCAAGGAGACGGTAGGTGGTGTCATCCAGTATGACCACGGCCTCTTTTACCGTCTCGTGTTGAGTCAATACGGCTTCGATTTCGCCGGGTTCAATGCGGAATCCCCTGAATTTAACCTGGTTGTCCAGGCGTCCGATGAATTCCAGACGTCCGTCTTCGCCCGTCGGATCGGCCGTCCAGCGCACCAGATCTCCGGTCCTGTAAAGCCGCTGGCTTGTCCCGAACACCTGGGTTTCAATAAATTTTTCTGCAGTCAATTCGTCACGGCCCAGGTATCCCGTGGCCAGTCCATCCCCCCCAAGGCACAATTCTCCGGGTACCCCGATGGGGACTGGCTGGCGTGAGGCATCCAGCACACAGGCAAGGGTCCCGCGTATGGGGCTGCCTATGGGGATGGTTTCGTCTTCCTTTACCGATGTCACCCGTTGCCGGGTGGAAAACGTGGTGTTTTCCGTGGGACCGTATACGTGAAGCAGATGCCGGGGCGGTTTGTGGGAAAGGATGTATTCCACCCACCGGGGGGTAACCTTTTCACCGCCGAACAGCACATATCTAAGCCCCCTGAACGCATCGGGGGCTTCCCGTGAAATTTGATTGAACAGGGCCGTGGTGAGGAACAGGGTGGTGATTTCCGCCGCTGCCAGGAACTCAGCCAATTTTTCCGGATGGAGAAGGCAGGCTTTAGAGATGCCCGTTAACCGGGCCCCGTTGAGCAGGGCACCCCAGATTTCAAAGGTGGCTGCATCAAAAGAGGTGTTTGACGCATGGGCGATGCGGTCCGTCTCCCGGAAATCAATATAATCCGGCCGATGCACCAGCCGGATCACCGCCCGGTGGGGAATGCAGACGCCTTTAGGGGTTCCGGTGGAGCCGGAGGTATACATGATATAGGCCGGACCGGTGTGTGTGTGGCCTTTAACCGGGGTGTTGTCCGGACAGGAGGCGATCTCTTCTTTTTCCCTGTCAAGGCAAAGCAGCTTCTCCGGATCAATGCCGTCCTTTGAAAACCGGCCGCGGAATTTGCCCCGTGTCAACAGGACGGAAATCCGGCTGTCATCCACCATAAACCCCAGTCGTTCCATGGGATAGTCCGGATCCAGAGGGACATAGGTGCCGCCGGCTTTTAATACCCCGAGAATCGCCACAATCATTTCCGGCGACCGTTCCATGCAGATGCCCGCCGGTTCGTTTGCCCGAAACCCCCTTCTGTGAAGATACCCGGCAAGTTGATTGGCCTTCCGGTTGAGGGTGTCATAGGTCATTGTCTGCCATTGGGGGGCATGGTCCGACGGGCCGGTGTGTTCAAAGGCCAGGGCAATGTGTGCCGGGGTTTTTGCCGCCTGTGCCTCAAACAACGCCGGGATCGACTGATGCTGATGGGGTATTGGAGAGGCGGAGGACATACCGCCCCAGGCCATCAGCTGCCGTGCTTCTTCCGCCGGGAGCATCGGGGTCCGGGACACCGGTTGCGCCGGATTTTCAAGCATGCCTTCCAGCAGCCGCCTGAAGTGTCCGGCCATTTTGACAATCCGGTCCTGTTTGAAGATGTCGGTGCTGAACTCCCAATGGCAGGACAGACCTGTATCGTCTTCCGTGATGCTCAGCGTCAGGTCGAATTTAGCGGTTTCCAAGGCGGCCGTCCGGAACTGCCGGGTTGCGGGGCGAATCTTTAAACCCTGTGGCGCATCGGATTCACCCGGGGTGTTCTGCAGCACGAACATGACCTGGAAGAGGGGGGACACGCTGGTATTCCGTTGCGGATTGAGGGCCTCCACAAGTGTTTCAAACGGCGTATCCTGGTTTGCATAGGCCTCAAGGGCGGTTTGTTTCACCTGTTGGATCATATCGATCCAGTTTACGTCACTCTTGAACCCGGCCCGCAGGACCAGGGTATTGACAAAGAAGCCGATGATATCTTCCGTCTGCCGGTGGTTACGGTTGGCAATGGGACTGCCTGCGAGGATCGTATTTTGGCCGGTATACCGGTGGAGCAGGCCGAAAAATACGGTGAGCAACGTCATATACAGGGTGGCGCCCTGGGCCCGGGCCAGGGTATTCAGCCGCTGTGTGGTGTCGCAATCAAGCGTCGTCTGCAGCACGTCACCCCGGTAGCTGGGTTCGGCAGGGCGTGGAAAATCCCCGGGAAGCTCAAGGACTTCCGGTGCACCGGCCAGCTTTTTCTTCCAGTAGGCCAGTTGTTCACTCTGTCCGGTTGACCGGGCCTTCTCCCAGGCGGCGTAATCCGTGTATTGAACCGGCAACGGGGGCAGGGTCGGGGCCTCATCCCGGGTGTAGGCCGTGTACAGGTGGCGCCATTCCCTTTGCAGCACCCCCATGGACCAGCCGTCAGAGATGATGTGATGCATGTTGATAATCAGGAAATGCCTGGCGTTGTCCCACCGGATCAGGTGGGTGAAAAACAGGGGGCCTGTGGACAGATCAAAGGTGACGTTGAAACAGTCCCGGATAATCGCTTCGGTTTTTTCCTGCCGGCGGGAGGGGGGCGTGTCCGCAAGATCCGTATATCGGTTGGGGTCAAAGGGGGCGAGCATCCGGATCACGGCGTTTCCTTCCGCTTCCGGAAAACAGGTGCGCAGACTCTCATGACGCCGGACCAGGGTGGTCATGGCCCGCTGCAATGCCTCTTGATCCAGGTTCCCTTCCAGGGAGAGAACCGCCGGCATATTATACATGGTGTCGTTTCCGTTAAATTTCGCCAGGAACCACAGGCGCTGCTGGGCATGTGACAGCTCCGGCACGTCCCCCTTTTCAAGAACGGGTATACGGGGCTGTGCCCCGTCTCTTTCCGCCTGCTCAATCCATGTGGCCTGTTCCTTCAGGACGGGATGCTCGAAAATAATCTGCAGCGGCATGTCAATGGTGAAATACTCACGGATTCGTGACACCAGCCGGGTGGCCAAGAGGGAGTGTCCCCCTTCCTCAAAAAAATGGACCGTTGTATCGGCGATCTTCACATTCAGCACCCGGGACCATAGATCACAGAGCCGTTGTTCCGTCTCTGTAACAGGCGGCTGCACTGTCCCACGGTTGGCGGAAAGGTTCACCGACATAGATTTTTCCAGAAGGGCGGGCCGGTCAACCTTTCCGCTGGCGGTCAGCGGCAGTTGATCTATAGCCGCTATGCCGGATGGGATCATGTACGTCGGCAGGCGGGGCGTTAACCAGAACCGCAGGGTTTGCTGAAGATCCTTAATATCGCTGGTCATTGTAATAAAGGCGACCAGTTGGCTGTCTGGCCGAAGCACAACGGCGGCATCCCTGACAGCCTCGTGCCTGCAGAGCATAGATTCGATTTCCCCAGGCTCGATGCGGAATCCCCTGAGTTTGATCTGATGGTCTATCCGGCCTTGCAATGACAGGACCGCGGGGCGGTGGTCAGTGGGTGGAAGCCAGCGGGCCAGATCCCCTGTTTTGTATATCCGTTGGTGCCGGCCGAAAATGTCGGCCTCGATGAAATTGTCCCTGGTGAGTCCCGGACGGTTGATGTAGCCCGGTGACACCTGTGGGCCCGCGATACAGAGTTCTCCGGTGACACCTGCCGGTACCGGGGCGTGGGTGTTGTCCAGAATATAAATCCGGGCATTGTCAACGGGCCGTCCGATGATATTGTCCGGTGTTGTGTCGTCCGTGTCCCAATAGGTAATATCAACTGTTGTTTCCGTGGGGCCGTAGAGGTTAATGAGCCGGGTATCCTGATGGGCCTTGAAAAAGTCACGGCGCAGCGACCGGGTCAGGGTTTCACCGCCGCAGAACACACAGCGCAGGGAGGTCGGCCCCCTGAACCGGGGCACCTGAAGCAGCATGTCAAGCTGGGAAGGCACCACCTGGAGCAGGGTGATCCGGTATTCGTGAATCAGGCGGGTTAAATAGTCGGGATCCCTTTGACCCCCGGGCGTTGCAAGCACCAGTGTGCCGCCCGCCAGCAGCGGGGTATAAAATTCCCATACAGAGGCATCAAAATCGATGGATGTCTTTTGCAGCAAAAGGTCTTCTTCTGAGATGCTGAATGTCTTGCCTGTCCAGTTCATGAGGTTGTACAGGGCCCTGTGCGGGATCATTACCCCTTTGGGTTTTCCGGTGGAACCGGAGGTATAAATGGCGTAGGCAGGCTGGTCCGGTGAGATATCATTGCCGGGATTTTCAGGGGACAATTCCTTGATGGTGTCCCCGATCCGGTCCAGGCACATCACCTGTTTTTCGGGAAAGTGAATGCCGTTCTGAAGATGCGTCTGGCTGAGCAGCAGGGAGACACCGCTGTCTTTCAGGATGAATTTCAGACGGGCCGGTGGTGTTTCCGGGTCAATGGGGACATAGGCCGCACCGGATTTCAACACCGCCAGCAGTCCCACCAAAAGTTCCGGGGAACGCTCCAGGCAAATTCCCACCAGGGCCGTTTTCCGTATGCCTGTATTCTTCAGATGGCGGGCCAGGCGGTTGGCACTGCGGTTCAGTTGTCCATAGGTCATTTGGCCTTTATGGGGACCATCGCAGATAAGGGCAACCCGGCCCGGTGTCCTGGCAGCCTGGTGCTCGAACCGGTGGATGATCGTCCGGACGGTGTCTGGGGCTGTGTCAGGGGCTGGGACCGCCGGCGTCCCCCAGGAAAGCAGTTGCCGGTGTTCTTCTCTGCCCAGCATCGGGGTCCGGGCAATCGGCTGGTCCGGATTTGACAGCAGGCCTTTGAGAAGGGCCTGAAAATGTCCGGCCATGCGGGCGATTCTGTCCGGAGAGAAAAGATCCCTGCGGTACTCCAATACGCAGTGCAGGCCTGTCTTATCCTGAATATTCAGGTCCTCCGAAATATTCAGGGTAAGGTCGAATTTTGACCTGTGGGTATCTGCTGTACCGAATTCCTGAGCTGCCGGTGACACATTAAGTTCCGGCAGGTCAACATCCTCTGCCGGTGTGTTCTGCAGGGCAAACATGACCTGGAAAAGCGGGGTAAATCTCAGGTTTCTGGACGGGCTGAGTTTTTCCACCAGGGCTTCGAAGGGAACATCCTGGTGGGCATATGCTTCCAGGGCCGTCTGCTTCACCTGCCGGAGCAGCTCCCGCCAGGTCAGTTCCCGGTTAAGCCTTGTCCGGAAAACAAGGGTGTTTACAAAAAAGCCGATCAGATCTTCGGTCTGATGATGGGACCGGTTGGCAACGGGAGAGCCCACAAGGACATCATCCTGGCCGGTATACCGGTATAGCAGCACCTGGAACACGGACATCAGGGCCATAAACAGGGTGACCTCCTCCTGCCGGGTCAGGTGGTGCAGCGCCTCAGTGGTTGCCGCTTTCACCTCAAATTGCAGCCGTCCCCCCTTGAAATCCGGGGTGGACGGGCGGGGAAAGTCAGCGGGAAGATCGAGGTATTCCGGGGCCCCGGCCAGTTTCTCCTGCCAATAGGCCAATTGCCGTTCCAGAACATCTCTGGCCAGCCAGCGGCGCTGCCAGGCGGCGTAATCCGTGTATTGGACACGAAGCTCCGGCAGCACCGCTGTTTCTCCCCGGCGGTGCGCCGAATAAAAGGCACTGAGGTCACGAAAGAAGATACCCATGGACCAGCCGTCGCTGATGATATGGTGCATGTTCAGCAGCAGCAGGTGCCGGGCCGCATCTAACCGGATCAAATGGGCGGTGAACAACGGCCCGTCTGTCAGGTCAAAGCGATGGCGGATGCAGTTGTGAATAAGCGTTTCCAGGTGGTTCTGCCGGTTTTTTTCCGGCATCTGGGAAAGATCAGTGAAAGACAGCGGCGTGTAAGGCGGCAGAATCCGGACCCCGGGTTTTCCCTGAACAGAGGGAAAGCACATGCGCAGGCTGATATGACGGTCCACCAGGTCTGCCATGGCCTGCGCCAATGCGGCCCGGTCTGTTTTCCCGGCCAGGGAGAGGATGGCCGGCATGTTGTAGACACCGCCATGGTTCTCAAACTGAGCCAGAAACCATAACCGCTGCTGGGCAAAAGAGAGGACGAGGGGCACGTCTTTTTCCAAGGGCAATATGGCCGGCAGTTCCGTCTGATGCCGGTGTTGCGTCAGCCAGTGGGCCTGGGCCTTGAGGGTGGGGCAATCAAACACCGCCCTCAGGGGCATTTCAATGCCGAACCCCTGCCGGATACGTGAGATGAGTTGGGTGGCCAGGAGGGAGTGTCCCCCCAGTTCAAAGAAATGATCAGTGACACTGATCTCCTCGCGTCCCAGCATTTCCGTCCAGATATGCGCCAGCTTTTCCTCTTCAGGGGTGTTGGGCAGCTCGGTTCCGGCCTGTGATGCCTGTCTGGCTTCCGCCAGCCGTTCCAATGCGTTCCGGTCGGTTTTTCCGTTGGGCGTCAGCGGTATGGATGCCAGGGGGATCAAAACGGAAGGCCGCATGTATTCGGGTAATCTGCCTTCAAGAAATTCACGGAGTCGGGGGATCAGCCGGTGGCCCGGCAATGCACCGTGAACCGGTTGATTGGTATACCACTGCCAGGGATGCCCGGATAACTCAGAAGCATCATCCTGAGTCCAATATTCCACGGGGAGGGCGGCAGTGTGGTGCTTCAGCACCACATCGAAATGGAACCTGCCGTTGTAGCGGGTGATACAGGTGTAAGGCAGGTCTTTGGTCAGGGAATAAAATGTCTCCGGATCAACACCGTCGGGATTGTGGCTGATCAGCTGTCTTAAATCTGCCACGGTTTCTCCGGGCACATCCGGATGCTGCGTCAATGTCATTTCAGCTGCCAGACGGCCATTGGGGATGCCTTTGAAGCCGATCACATCGGGTCTCTCAGCTTCTAAAAGGCGGCGCAGGGTTGCAGGACTTTGGGGCGCCTTTTGCCAGTCCGTCCAGGGGATGCCGGCCTTCTGCGAGACGCCTTTGCCCTTATACAGCGTGACATCGTAACGGAAACATGTCATTTCATTTTGGACCGCCCCCGGTTTTAGCTGAATCAGGGCCCTGTCAATCCCGGAGGTCCGTGATGGGAATGCGGAGAAGAAATCGGGGTGAACCAGCAGTTCCTTTTCGTTGCGCATGTTTTCCTGTACGCGCTGGAACAGTTCAAGGGCAGGGAGATTATCTTCCGCCCGGTACAATTGCACTGAAAGGTGGAACGCTTTGAAAAGCGCATGGTTCCGGACATCCCCGATGAAGATACATCCGCCGGGGGCAAGAACCCGTACCGCCGCCTTTAATACCTTCACCAGATAATCAACAGAGGGGAAATACTGAACAACGGAGTTGAGGATCACGGTGTCGTATGCGGCGTCCTCCAGTCCATCAAGGTCATCTGCAGCCTTCTGCATCAGGCTTACATTGTGGCCGAACTTCCATGTGTATAGCTGAGCCCGGACCGCATCAAGGGCCTGGGTGGAAAAATCCACACCGGTGTAATGCTGACAATGGGGAGCGATGGAAAAGAGCAGCATTCCCGTTCCGCAGCCGATTTCCAGAACCTTGCCGGCAGCGGCAGGCTCCGACAAGATCCGGTCCACGGTATGGTCTAACCATACCTTCATTTCATCCCCGGGAATCGGCGCTTTGGTATAGCTGCTGTGCCAGCCCACCGTATTGAACCCGGCACGGGGTTCATCGGCCGGGGGCCGGCCGTAGACATCGTCGAACAACCCCTGCCATTGCGCCACCTGTTTTGCCTGGGATGCCGGACTTCTGTTGTCCGTCTCCTCCGTATCCACGGCCTCTGTCGCCGGTTTTGAATTCCCGGGGACCACAAATCCCGTTAGCTGCTTTATTTTGGCGGTCTCCCGGACCATAACAACGGCGTCTTGAACATCGGGATGTCTCAGAAGGGCCGCTGCCACCTCCTGGGGTTCGATCCTGTAGCCCCTCAGCTTGACCTGATGGTCCAGACGGCCCAGGTATTCAAGGGTGCCCGGTTTGCCGTCTTCATCAGGACGCCAGCGGGCCCGGTCCCCGGTTTTATATATGCGTTGGGTCTTTCCGGGGAATTGGATATCAATAAATTTTTCACGGGTGAGACCGGGGCGGTTGAGGTATCCCCGGGCCAGTCCGGGGCCTGCAATGCACAGCTCTCCGGGGACGCCCACGGGTTGAAGCTGATGGGCCGCATCGAGGATGTAAATGCGGGTATTGGCGATGGGCCGGCCGATGGGCGGGGCCTTGCCGTCATCCCGGCATGCCATGAGGGTGGCACATACCGTTGCTTCCGTGGGGCCGTAGGCATTGAAAAATTGTCGTCCCCCGGCCCATCTGCCCACCAGTTCGGCAGAACAGACTTCTCCGCCGGCGACCATCACCTGCAAGTCCGGCAGGGCGGCGGGTGGCAAGGTTGCCATCACCGGGACAGGCAGTTGAACATGGGTTATTTTTTGGGTACGCAACTGCCGGGTCAGTTCTTCCCCGGCCACCTGTTCCGGGATCAGGTGGAGACTTGCCCCCCGGGTCAGGGTCATGGCAATGTCCAGTGTGGCCACATCAAAACTCAGTGAGACAAATTGCAGGATCCGG
>JAKSBB010000745.1 GCA_022361315.1 Desulfobacterales bacterium | reverse complement strand
CACGGGACGGATTGCGACGCTTGATAGGAGAGAAAATATCGTTGTGCTGGACAAGAATCCTGTCAATGTTGTTTTCGTCTGCGTAGAGCTTTTGCAGTGCCTCCCGGCTGCCGTGAAAGAGATAGTCGTTGATGGAACTCATGATCCAGATCTGGAAAGGATTACGGGCGGCAAAGGCAATGGCCATGTGAAAGCTGATATCCGCCCGGGTGGCGATCTCTCCGGCCTCAAACTCCGTCTGCATCTGCCGGATGCCGGCCGCCATTGCGGCGATATCACTATCATCTGCCCGCTCAGCCGCCAGAGCAGCGGCATTACACTCAAGTCCCATACGCACCTCAAGCAGATTCTCAAGTGAGATATCCGGATCATCCATGGCAGTGGCGAGAAAATCCTCCCGGGTGGCTTCAAAGGCTTTAACAAAGGTGCCCTCCCCCTGCCTTTGAACCAGAAGTCCCATGGCAACCAGCCGCTGGATGGCATTCCGGATGCTGGAACGACTCACCGCCATTGTCCTGGCCAGTTCCCGCTCAGTCATCAATTGTGCCCCGGGTCTGAGGCTTCCCCGGTAAATCTGCTCCCGGATCTGTTCAAAGACCTGGTCGGAAATCGTTTTGGGCTTTATGGGTTTGAGGCCGGTCATGATATTTTCCCAGGAACAATGCGTATATGATCAATTAACAAACAGCGCCAGAAAAAAACGGGGCCGTAAAAACCACCATAACTCATTATCTACCCCGAAAGCATCATAGAATGCAACCGTTTGGAAACAGGTAACCAACGCAAAAGAAAAACTGTCAGTTGCTTTTTTACGCTTCTGGTCTAAAATATCTTGATATTTGATTCTACTTAAACTATATAGAGCCGCTTCTTCGGGCCAACCTGGTTTTTCAAACGGCAAAACCAGAATCTAACCCGTTATATTTTAAGGATTATCAACCCAAAAAACCAAGACAATAAAATCGAATTTTTTTAATTTTCAGGTGAAAACAATGAACGTTAAAAACATGACCTATTCGGTTCCATGGAACCTGTTTCTCATTACCCTGGGCAGCCTGATCTTTGCCATCGGCCTCAAGGGCATTTTTATCCCCCACGGGATGATCACCGGCGGCTTCTCAGGTCTCGGCCTGCTGTTTTTGTATGCCACGGACAGCCTGACGGCAGGCCTCTGGTACCTGATCCTGAACATTCCGGTGTTCATTCTGGGATGGAAGTTTGTCTCCAAACGCTTTCTGTATTACTCCCTTTACGGTATGGTCATCATGACCGTGATGGTGGAGGTGGTGAACGTTGACATCCACATCACGGACAACTGGCTGGCGGCCCTGGCCGGCGGCATCCTGTTCGGTGGCGGCTGCGGCCTGATATTCAGGTCTCTGGGATCTGCCGGGGGTAACGATATTATTTCCATCATTCTCAACCAGCGGCTGGGGGTCAGGATAGGCACATACAACTTCCTGTTCAACTTCACCCTATTCCTGTTCAGTTTCGGAACCATGGAAACAGACCTCATCCTCTATTCCATGGCCGCCTCTTATCTTGCCTCCCAGATGATTGAGTACAGCATGACCCTGTTCAACCAGCGAAAAATGATCATTGTCATCTCGGACCAAAACCGGGAAATTGCCCGGGAGATCAACGCCAAGCTGCGGCGGGGCGCCACCTTTCTCAAAGGACAGGGGGCCTACACCGGCAAAGACAAGGATATCCTGCTCACCGTAGCCAACACCTTCCAGATCAAACGGGTGGAAGAAATCGTCTTCAACACCGATCCGGATGCCTTTATGATTACGGAGAATACCTTTAACGTTCTGGGGAAAGGGTTTTCACAGAGAAAGATATACTAAGTCCCATATACTCAGGCCCACATATTAAAACGCTAACCGATACCAAACATCGGCAGTAACACCTCCGGCCCGGCACGATCCACGCCGGGCCGGATTATTCAAGGGTCGTCCCCCACCTCAAATGATACGGGCTGCGAAATTCCGGCCCCCTCCTAACCCACCTCATTCTCTTTTCATACTTTCCTAATGCGTCCGTCACAAGGATGTAACACGCAAACCGTAGTTAGATCGGTTAAACAAACCGACGCATTTCATATAGGGTAAAATACCCCCTGAGGATAAAGAAAGATGAAAATAGACCTTCACGTGCACTCCAAGTACTCCAAACGCCCCTCCCAGTGGATCCTCCAGAAGATCAGCTGTCCGGAGAGTTTCACAGAACCCATGCAGGTATATAAATCCGCCAAGGACAAAGGGATGTCCATGGTCACCCTGTCTGATCACAATACCATTGACGGTGCACTTGAAATCGCCCATATGCCGGATGTATTCATATCCGAAGAGATTACCTCATACTTTCCGGAAGATGGATGCAAGGTACATATCCTGGCCCTGAACATTACGGAATCCCAGCATCTTGAGATTCAAAAAATCCGTAAAAACATCTTCGATCTGGTGGCCTACCTGAACCGGGAGGATATCGTCCATGTCCAGGCCCACCCCCTGTACGGAGTAAACGACCGGCTCACCATCAACCACTTTGAACAGATGCTGCTTCTCTTCAAAAACTTTGAACTGAACGGGGCCAGAAACGATGCCCAGAATAATATCCTCAGCCAGGTGCTGTCCGATCTGACGGTCCGGGATATCGACCGTCTGTCCAATCACTACGACTACCAGCCGTTGTTTGACCTGCCCTGGCAGAAAAACCTCACAGGCGGCTCGGACGACCACAGCGGCCTGAACATTGCCCGGACCTACACCACGGTAAACGGTGCCACCGATATCGACACCTACCTGACCGGGCTGCTTCAGGGCAGGTCCCGGATTGTCAGCATCCCCTCCACCCCCCAGACCATGGCCCACAACCTTTACGGTATTGCCTACCAATTTTTCAGAAACCGGTTCAACCTGAGCCGTCACACACACAAAGACCGGCTGCTCAAGTTCCTGGACCGGTCCCTTATGCCGGAGAGCAAGGATGATTCAGGTTTGGTCTCCAGATTTTACACCTACCTGAGCAAACGAAAAAACCGCCCGAAAAAGAAAGGGATGCCCGATACCATGATGGGGTTGATCCGCCGGGAAACCGAACGGCTCTTTGAGGAAAACCCCGCCCTCCTGGACATCGCAAAAACCCAGGTCCAGCCCATGAGGCGCACCGGGGACAACCGTGAACAGGTCTGGTTCGACTTTGTGAACCAGGTGTCCAACAAGGTACTCTCCCACACCGGCGATCTGCTCCTGGGCCAGGTGTCCGGAGCCAATCTTTTCAACATCTTCCAGACCCTGGGTTCCGTTGGCGGTCTGTATACCCTGATGGCCCCCTACTTTGTCTCTTACGTCCACTTTGCCAAAGATATGGAAATGAGCACCGCTGTGCTGAACCGGTTCGCCCAAAATAAAAACGGCATGGAAACCGAAACAAAGATAAGAAAAGACAGGGTGAAACTCGGCCATTTCACCGACACCTTCTACGATGTCAACGGTGTGGCCCAGACCCTTCAGCAACAGGTCAGAGCCGCCCTCAAGCACCACAAGCAGCTCACCAT
>JAKSBB010001007.1 GCA_022361315.1 Desulfobacterales bacterium | reverse complement strand
GAGTTTGAACAGATTCCCCTGGTCACCCGGGAGGACGGTACCGTCATCCGAATCGGAGATGTGGCCCGGGTGGTGGACGGGTTTGAGGATACGGACATCGAACCCCGCTTTAACGGGCAGCCCGCAGCACTCATCGTGGTGAACCGGACCGACTCCCAGGACACCATTGCCATCTCAAAACGGGTACTGGCTTATATGGAGGAACACCGGGACGAGATGCCCGAAGGCGTCAGTCTCGGCAATTGGTACAACGTGGCGGATATGGTTCAGGAACGTATCGATCTCCTGTTGAAAAACGGCGTCCAGGGCATCCTTCTGGTGTTTGTGGCCCTGGCATTGTTTCTGGATCTGGGGCTGGCCTTCTGGGTGGCCTCCGGAATTCCCATCACCTTTATGGGGGCTTTCCTGGTGCTGGATTATATGGGCGCCTCCGTCAACATGCTCTCCCTTTTCGGTTTCATCATGACCCTGGGTATCCTGGTGGATGACGCCATTATCGTTGGGGAAAACGTATACACCCATTATTCCCAGGGCAAGAGTCCGAAGCAGGCCGTCATGGATTCCATGGAGCAGATCGGATGGCCCGTGGTCATGGCCGTCACCACCACCATGGTGGCCTTTATGCCCTTGATGCACATCGTGGGCATCATGGGCAAGTTCATCGCCATCATGCCCCAGGCCGTGATCTGTATCCTGGCCCTCTCACTGGTGGAAGCCTTCCTGATTCTGCCGGCTCACCTGGAGGGGACATTGACCCCTTCTAAAAAAGGGAAGTCCAGGGTGTATAAAATTCTGTTCTTCTGGCTGGAATGGCTGAAAACGGATATCTCATACCTGCACAGCCGGCTGAGAGCCCGGGTGGAAAAGGGCATGAACTGGGTCATTCACAACATTTACCTGCCGTTGCTCCGGTATTGTGTGAAAAACCGGTATTTCACCATGGCCATCGGTGCGGGCTGCCTCATTGTCTGTCTGGGGCTGATCGCCGGCGGCCATGTTCCGTTCACCTTCTTTGCAAAAAATGACTCTAACTGGCTCATTTCCGAAACCATCTATCCGCTTGGTACTCCCTTTGAGACAACGGAAAGGACCATCAAACAGATTGAATCCGGCGCTTTCGAGCTGAACGAGTACTTCCGTGACCGGGTGGTTGATGGAGAAGATCTGGTCATCAATAATTTTTCCCTTGTGGGACACATTGCCCGCCGGGACTGGAAACCACCGGTGTTCGGTGCCCATTGCGGCGAGGCCTGGTTAGAAATTCAGCCGGCCTCCATGCGTCCGGATATCGCCGCATCTGAGGTGGTCACCAAATGGCGGGAATTCACCGGGGATATTCTGGGTACGGAACAACTCACCTTTAATGTTATTTCCGGTGGCCCGGGGGGCAACCCCATTGAAATCCGCCTGGTGGGCAGCGACCTTGAGATGCTTCAAAAGGCGGCGGATGAGCTGAAAAATGAGATCGCTTCCTATCCCGGCACCTATGATATCACGGATGACTTCCGGCCCGGTAAAATGGAGAAGCAGCTGTATATCAAACCCGGTGCCGAGTCCATCGGCGTCACCATGGCGGATATCGCCATGCAGATCCGCCAGGCGTATTACGGGGACGAAGTGCTGAAGATTCAAAGGGGTAAAAACGACATCAAGGTCATGGTCCGTTACTCCAGCCGCGAACGGGAATCCGAAGGCTCCATTGATGAACTGAGAATCAGAACCCGGGACAACCGGGAAATCCCTCTCAACCAGGTGGCCCGCATCGAAACCAACCGGGGCTATTCCACCATCCAGCGGGTGGACCGCAGCCGGGTTATCACCGTGATATCTGATCTTGACGAGAACACGGCCAATGCCCGCAATATCGTGGAGGATTTAAAAGCAAATTTCCTTG
>JAKSBB010001204.1 GCA_022361315.1 Desulfobacterales bacterium | reverse complement strand
GCAAAAAACTGGTGGTTGCCGTGAACGTGTCCGAAGATGATCTGGGTAACACCGACCTTCTGGACGGCTTCAAGGACAGTTGTGACCGCCTGATGATCGAAGCCATGCTGGTATCCGCCACGGTGGAGGCCGAGATCGCCATGCTGGATACCGAAGAAGAAAAGAAGGAATTTCTGGAGGATATGGGGATTACGGCAACCGCCTTGGAAACCCTCACCGCCCTCTGTCTCAAATCCCTGAACCTGATTTCCTTTTTTACCGTTGGCCAGGACGAAGTCCGCCAGTGGCTGGTGCGGGAGGCGTCAAAAGCCCCGAAGGCAGCCGGTGTGATCCATTCCGACCTGGAACGGGGATTTATCCGTGCGGAAGTCTTCAAATACGATGAACTCATTGAGCTGGGGTCCGAGGCCGAGCTGAAGAAAAACGGCAAGTTCTATGTGGAAGGCAAGGAATACGTGGTTCAGGACGGTGATATCCTGAACATCCGTTTCTCTGTCTGATTTTCTGTGTAAAGGGAACCCTCTGTGACCGGACTCTTTTCAAAAATCTTTGGCGGGAAACCTCCCAAAGGAGAGACCCCCATCCGGGAGAACATCCCTGATGCCGATGGGGATACGTTACCCGATGAAAGACCCTGGACAGGGGTTGATCTGGACGGCACCCTGGCGGAGTGGGGGATGCATTCCACCCTGGATAAAATAGGCCCGCCGGTGCCTGTCATGCTGGAATATGTGCAGCAGTTGGTGGCGGACGGCCAGAGGGTGAAAATCTTTACGGCCAGGGCAGGGGATCCCGAACAGATCCCCAGAATCCAAAAGTGGCTTGCAAAGCATGGTCTGGAAGGTCTGGAAATCACCAACGTGAAGGACTACCATATGGTGCGGTTGTTTGACGACCGGTGTATCCAGGTGGAACCGAATACAGGCAAGGTGTTGTCTAAGTTAATCTGAATTCTTTCCGGATGCCGGCGGGACCTGCCGGCATCCGGAAATGATTTTTTACTCCGGCGCGTTACCGTGGGCCTGGGAGAGTCTCTCCTTGAGGTAGGCCACTTCATCCCCGTCATATTCATACAGGTCAAAGCAGTAGCCGTCTTCGCCAAGAAGGCCCTCGGGAACCAGGTCGCCGGCCTCATCCGGATCTTCCACCATTTCTCCGTAAAAGCAGACAGACAGCCAGCGGTCTTCCGGGTCATCGTCAATCACGTCCACCATGGCAAACAGGGGGCGTTTATCCTGGGCGGCGTGGCGGGGGCGCAGGGAAAAACTGACCCCGGGGCGGGCATTGAATTCCAGGGTGGTGTCGGCCAGGCTTTCCAGGTGGGTCAGCAGTTCAACAAATGCCTGCCGGGTCTTTGATTCGGTCTCTTTCCATTCTTCAACAAAGGTTGCAAGTTCGCTATTCATTTGGTGTTTCCTTATTCCTTAACGTGTTTGAGCAGGTGTCCGAGTTCAGGGAATATCAGTTGATTACAGGCCAGCTTGCAGGCCTTGAGGCTGCCGGGGATGCAGAAGACGACGATGCCTTTCATAATACCGGCGGTGGCCCTGGACATGATGGCGGCGGAGTCAATCTCCTCAAAGCTGAGCTGGGCAAATATGGGGCCGAAGGCCGTCAGTTCCTTGTCCAGTAAGGGACGGATGGCTTCAATGGTGACATCTTTGGGGCTGATACCGGTACCGCCGGTGAGGATGACGGCATCCGGTCCCACCCGGTCCGTCACATGGGTGACAAGTTCGGTGATGGCGGTGATATCATCGGTGACCACCTGGTGGATCACCACTTCATGCCCCTCTTTTTTCGCCTGTTTTTTTATCCAGCTGCCGCTTTTATCATCCTCCAGTTTCCGGGTGGTGGAAACGGAGATGACCGCCAGGGTGACGGTTCTGGGGGCGGATTTTTTGTGAAGAAGCGTACCCATGATCAGATCAGCTCCTTGTCAACGGAATCTTTGCCATCGTGTTCCTTCACGTGGACGTGGATCATATCCGTGGGATCCGTGTCCGCAGTGATACCTTTATAATCGGCCTGGATGGGCAGTTCCCTGTGGCCCCGGTCCACCAGTATGGCCAGTTGAATCCGGCCGGGACGTCCGAAATCCATGAGGGCATCCATGGCGGCCCGGATGGTTCTGCCGGTGTAGAGAACGTCATCCACCAGGATGATGTTTTTATCATCCACGGAAAAGGGGATGTTTGACGGCCGTACCGTGGGCTGATGGCTGATTTTTGTCCAGTCATCCCGGTACATGTTGATGTCCATGGAGCCCACAGGCAGGTCCGTGCCTTCGATATCCCGGATCTGGTCTGCCAATCTCTTGGCCAGAAAGTCCCCCCGGGTCTGTATGCCCACCAGGGCCAGGTTGCTTACCCCTTTGTGGGTTTCGATGATTTCGTAGGCGATCCGGGTGATGATCCGCTTGAAATCCTGTTCGCTCAGGATGTTTTTTTTCTTTGTCATATCATGCCTTCCGGATGAAAGGTTCCGGCGGTGCCAATGGCGCCTGCCGTGAAAGCGTGCCGGGGCGGATTCGACCCGTTGGGGAGGACCGCCGGTGGCTGTGGTCGATGTATCAGATCTACCTACCATCTTTTTTTTACAACGGCAACACCTTGATTTTAAGCCCCAGTTCCTATAATCATCTGTGGATGCGGGACGGTCCCGGCGGACCGTCTGAACTTGATGTGACAGGGACGTTCCCTAATTGAATAAGAAAAGGCATATCCTTAGCCTTTGTTGAAAGAGTATACCTTGAGCCGATTAGACTGTACCGGGGTGATCCTGGCCGGCGGAATGAACAGCCGGCTGCCCGGGAAGAAAAAGATGTTTCGCAGGGTGGGCGACACCACCATGCTGGAGGCCATTCATACCCTGTTTAAGCGGATGTTCAAAGAGGTGATCCTGGTGGTGAATGATCCGGAGGCCTTTGTCATGACCGATGCCCTGATCGTCACGGATATCGATACTTCCAGATGTGCCCTGGCAGGGCTTCATACCGGTCTTTACTATGCCTCCCACCAGTGGATCTATGCGACGGCCGGGGACGTGCCCTTTACCAGTGAAGCCGTTAT
>JAKSBB010001293.1 GCA_022361315.1 Desulfobacterales bacterium | reverse complement strand
TCGCACCAATTATTCCATATCCGTGGCCACCAACGGCAAAGATGCCCTTTTTCTGGCAGTGGAAGAGCAACCGGATCTGATCTTACTTGATGTAATGATGCCGGAGATGAACGGATACGACGTCTGCAGGAGTCTGAAGCAAGATCCCCGGACCCGGGAAATACCGGTTATTTTCCTGACGGCCCTCCACGACGATATGGATGAGGCCATGGGGCTGAAATTAGGTGCCGTGGACTACATCACCAAGCCCTTTAATCCGGAACTGCTCCGCCGCCGGGTGGAAACCCACATCAGCCTCAAAGTTCACCGGGACCGCCTGGAAGACCTGGTTGAGGAACGGACAAAACAATTGAATCTCACCCGGGATACCACCATAGAAATCGCCGGCAATCTGGCGGAGTACAGGGACCCTGAAACCGGGGGCCACATCCGCCGGACCCAGAATTATGTAAAGTGCCTGGCCCATGCCCTGCGGCACTGCAATGCCGTGCCTGCGTATCCCCTGGACGACGACCATATCGACCTGCTTGTTAAGTCCGCCCCGCTTCATGATATCGGTAAAGTCGGTGTGCCCGACGCCATTCTGCGCAAGCCGGGCAAGCTGACACACGAAGAATTTGAAACCATGAAGCAGCACACCATATACGGGAAGGATATCATCACGGCCTCTGAAAAACGCCTGGGCAACGAATCTTTCCTTCGTATCGCACGGGAAATCGCATACAGCCACCATGAATGGTGGGACGGCACCGGCTATCCTTTAGGTTTAAAAGGAAAAGAGATTCCGCTGGCAGGCCGTTTGATGGCCCTGGCCGACGTATACGATGCCCTGATCTCCAAACGGGCATACAAAGATGCGTTTTCCCATGACCGGGCAGTGGACATCATCACCGAGGCAAAAGGCACCCACTTTGATCCGGAACTGGTGGATCTCTTCCTGATCCATGAAACAGAATTCAACCGGATCGCCAGGGAATTTGCAGATCCGCCGGAACCCCTCATTCCGATCCCGAGGGAGACGGCAAATACTCCCGGCGAAGAGATGTGTCCGTCATGACCGGTCAATCTGTCAGTTAATGCGCTGTCTGCATATGACCCCGAGCCCAAAGTGAATGCCTTGCAATCCAGGAGATATCTGTGGTAAATTTCTCAACCAGCACGCCGGTTGCGCCCCAAACCCGAAAAACCGATCCGGACGGAAAATCATCCCGGCCGAATCCACAGGCCGGACATCTGAAAAAAAATCCTGAAAGGCTTATGGACGAATCAATCCCCCATCTGGAGAGAACACTGAAGACCGTTCTTGCCGCATCCCCGAATCACCTGGATGTGCTGATCGGAAACCCTGCCTCGGGCATTCTTTTCAGCCCGCAGACCAAGGCAGTTTCAGCCCCTGATTCAGCCCCCGAAATAGACCCAGATATAGAATGGATCAGCCCGGGATTCTGGCATCTGCTGGGACAGGATCCCCTGGCCCATCCACATACGCAGGCCGCCTGGCAGGCTTATATTTATCCACCGGACCGACCTCTTGCTGCAGCGGATCTCACTCACCCCGGGACAACCCTCATCCGGTTTCAGGCGGATTCAAACCGGATTATTCCCCTGTTCTTCACCGTCCGGACGGTTGAAGCCGGAGATCCCCCGTGCACATACCGGCTTATTTTTGTCACTGAAGCCCAGGGATCTGTAAAGGCCGCCACAGATACCAGGCAGGAAAAAGCCGTTGACCTTCCGGAGGATCTGGAACAGGCCGTATTCTATATGGATACGGACAATCGTATCCTGAGGATGAATCCCGCTGCGGAACTCCTTTCCGGATACATGGAATCCGAAGCCAAATCCAAAGACATTGCATCCGTTCTGACCCTCATTGATGGGAATACCGGAGCGCGGGTGACCCTTCCGGAAAACGTCCATCTTCACGGTAACCAGGCCAAATTCCAGGACCTGGACATCCTTGCCGTGTCCAGAAGCCAGGCCCGGATGCCGGTGAGTATCCATTGCTCCCAGATTCTCGATGACAGAGGAAAGCCCAACGGCATTGTTCTGGTGTTGAAACCCGCCGAACAATATGACATCTCCAAACGGCTCATCGATGCCAGGCTATCCCTGATCGAGTATGCCGCCGCCAACTCCCTGGACGATCTGCTCAAAAAGGCATTGGACAACCTGGGCAAGCTGGTGGACTCCCCCATCGGTTTCTACCATTTTGTGGAACCGGATCAAAAAAGCCTGACCCTCCAGCAATGGTCCACCCGCACCCTGGACGAATTCTGCAACATCAGTGGGGGTAAAGGGCTGCACTACGATATTGACCGGGCCGGTGTATGGGTGGAATGCGTACATGCAAAAAAACCGGTGATTCACAATGATTATGAAAGCCTGCCCAATAAAAGAGGATTGCCCAAAGATCACGCCCCCCTGATCAGAGAACTGGTGGTACCTGTTATCCGAAAAGACCGGGTGGTGGCTATTCTGGGCGTGGGAAACAAACCCTCGGATTATACGGCCAGCGACACGGAAATCGTCTCCTACTTTGCCGACATTACCTGGGAGATCGTTCATCAAAAACGGCTTGAAGAAGAAGTTAAGCTCCAGAAACGCATCGAAGAGGAACTGGCGGATTTATCGGCCCTGCTGCTGACCCAGACAAGCCTTGAGGCCATATCGGAACAGGTATTAAAAACAGCCAAACGGCTGACCAGAAGCAGGTACGGCTATGTGGGCACCTATGACGACCAAACTGCCAGCCTGACCTGCCATACCATGACCCGGGACGTATGGAAAGACTGCCGGATTCCGGACAAATCCATTGTATTTGAAAAATGCACCGGGCTTTTCGGGTGGGTGCTGGAACATCGCAAACCTTTGATGCTCAACCAGGTGGCCGACGAGAAAAGGGCCTGCGGCACCCCGGAGGGGCATATTCCCATTGAGGCCTATCTTGGCGTCCCTGCCCTGATCGGGGGACGACTGGTGGGGCAGATCTCTCTGGCCAATCCGGATCACCGGTTTCTGGACATTGATCTTAAAATCGCCACCCGGCTGGCCGACCTTTTTGCCCTGGCGGTTCAGCGGCAGCAATACCACACCCATCTGCTGGAAATCGAAGCCAAAAAGGCAGAAGACCTGGAAAAAACAGTGCGCCAGCGGACCCGTGAGGTGGATGCATCCCGCAGGCTTCTGGAAAATATTTTCAAGAGCCAGCTGGACGGCATCCTGGTGACGGACGCAGACAGCCCGCCGAGGATCACGGATTGCAATCCGGCAGCGGAACGGATATTCGGCCGTTCCCGGCAGCAAATTATCGGCCGCTCAACGGATTTTCTCCACGACAGTCCGGGGCAGGACCATATTTTTTGGGACCGGCTGAATGCCTGTGCCGCCACCGACCGCCATATTTATCAGGAAGCCGGCCAGGTCAGACAGGCAGGCGGCACATTTCTGCCGGTACGGATCAACGCCACCCAGATGCGCACCCCGGATACAGACAATACCTGTATCGGCTGGGTGTTGGTGTTTCAGGATGACAGAGAACAGCAGCACTACCAGGAAACCCTGAGAAAAAATCAGGAAAAATTCAGGGCCATTGCCGATTATACCGTAGACTGGGAAAGCTGGCTGGACCCAACGGGGGAGTTGCTCTGGATTAATCCGGCCGTGGAAACCATCACCGGCTATACCATGGCGGAGTTCAGCGGTGGAGACACAATATACGACACCCTGGGTAGGATTGTTATGCCTGACACACTCCACCAGGCAAATCAACTCCTATCGGAGGTACTGGAAAAAAGGCAGTCCATCAACGACATCCATTTTCAACTCAGAAAAAAAGACGGCACCCATTGCTGGGTATCCTTTTCCTGCCGCCCGATATATTCGGAGACCGGACAATACCTGGGTATCCGGACCAGTATCCGGGATATCACCGGTACAAAAGAGGCGGAGAAAAAGATCGCACGGAGCGAGCAGCGCCTGGCACTTGTATTGGATACCCTGCGGGACGGGGTATGGGACTGGCGGCTGGACAATGGAGAGGTATATTTCAGCCCCAGATATTACACCATGCTCGGTTACGAACCCGGAGAGTTACCTGCAGCCTATGACACCTGGCGGACACTGACTCACCCTGAGGACCTGCCTTCAGCGGAGCAAACCATCTCCGAGGCGCTTCAATCCGCCACACCCTTTGAGATGGAGTTCAGAATGAAGGCCAAGGATGGCGGATGGCGATGGATTCTGGGACGGGGCAGAACCGTTGAAAAGGATGACCATGGTAAATCGCTCCGGATGCTGGGCACCCATATGGATATTACCCATCGCAAGGAGATGGACAACCGGATGCGCCAGTCCCAAAAACTGGAGGCCGTCGGCACACTGGCCGGCGGAATTGCCCATGACTTCAACAATATTCTGGCGGGTATTATCGGATATGCCGAACTTGTTATGGATGAGGTGGATCCGGCGTCCAAAGGATACGGCCGTCTAAAGGGTATTATTTCCGGCAGTGAACGTGCCAGGGAACTCATATCTCAAATCCTTACATTCAGCCGGAAAACCGAACGGGAGCAGCACCCCGTGGATATTCGCCTGATCGTCAAAGAGGCCATGACCCTGCTGCGGGCATCACTGCCGGCCACCATCCGTATCGAACAATACATTGCACCGGCACTGCCCTTTGTGATGGGTGATCCCACCCAAATCCACCAGGTCATCATGAACCTCTGTACCAATGCCCTGCATGCCATGGCGGAAGGGGGGATTCTGACAGTTACCCTCACCATGGCAGAACCCGATAACGGGAGACTCACCACCCAACCGGACCGGGAGAACCCGGAAGGTGTCCTGCTTCAGGTGTCCGACACCGGCTGCGGTATCCCTTCGGATGTGCTGCCAAAAATATTTGACCCCTTCTTTACCACCAAGGACAAAGAGCGGGGAACCGGCCTCGGCCTTTCAGTCGTGCACGGTATCATCCGGGATCATAACGGGGATATCCGTTTTGAAAGCCAGGAGGGTCAAGGCACTGATGTTATCGTTTATTTTCCTGCCCATGAACATTCCGGTCAGGATAAACAGCCGGACACCTCACCTCATTCCGCAGGCACGGAGCGTATTCTCCTGGTGGATGACGAAGAGGTGCTGTCCGTGGTGGTTCAGGACATGCTGGAAAATATGGGATACCGGGTGACGGCATTGACAGACAGCCTGGATGCCCTTCAACGGTTCTCCCACAGCCCAGAAGACTGGGATATTCTACTCACCGACGTCACCATGCCCCATATGACCGGATATGAACTGGCCCAAGCCGTACTCCGTGTCCGGCCGGAACTTCCGGTAATCATGTGGTCGGGTGATCATTCAAACCTGCCCCGGGAGCTGGATGATACCACCCATCGGATCACATTTCTCAAAAAGCCCTTCCGCCAGCCGGAGCTGGCCCAGGCACTCCGGGACCGCCTGGATTCATAAAAGCGGATTGTTAGCAGACAGGAAATATCAAAAACCAAAACTTGTTTTTTTTCAAATAATGGTGTTTATTAAACAAAACCGACTCAGTAAAAGGAGATTTCATGCCCTAAAATTCCCTGTACCCGGACTGTTGAGGCACAGTCAGGGAGGGGATACACCATTGCAGGATATATAAAAAACAGGAGGAGCTATGCAGTTTAAGGATTATGCCAATTTTCATCAGATGCTTTGCGAAACCGTTGACCGCCACGGTAATTCCCCGGCCTACCGGTGGTTTGATGAAAATGGAGAGGCCACATCCGTTACCTGGCAGGAATTTTACGACCAGGTCAAATCCGTGTCCAAAAGCCTGATGGCCCTTGGCGTGACCCACGGAGATAAAGTCAACATCCTCAGTTATACCTGCTACAAATGGGTTCTGACCGATCTGGGCAACATGAGCGTCGGTGTGGGGACCGTGGGCATTTACCAGTCCAACCTCCCCCAGGACTGCAAGTACATCATCAACCACAGCGATGCCGTCCTGGTCTTTGCAGAAAATCAGGCCCAGCTGGACAAACTCCTGGAAATCAGGAACGACATTCCCAACATCCGGAAAGTCATTCTGTTTAACGGGGAATACGATGACGACTGGGTCATCACCTATGACGAATTCCTCGCCCTGGGTGAGGGTATCGAAGATGCGGCCTTTGAAGAACGGACGAAGATGGTCACCCCCGAAGATACGGCCGGTCTGGTCTACACCTCCGGCACCACCGGGGTGCCCAAGGGCGTGGTCCTCACCCATGACAACCTGACCTTCACCTGCCAGTCGGTCAACCAGAGCGGTGTCTTCCACGACGGTGAAGAGATGTTCGTCTTTTTGCCCCTGGCCCATGTTTTTGCCCGGACGTGCTGCTACACGGGTGTAAAAACAGGTAACCGTACCAGCTTCGCCCGCGGGATCGACACCCTGCTGGAGGATTTCGGGCTGGCGGCCCCCCATTGGTTTGTCTCCGTTCCCCGGGTGTTTGAAAAGATCCACACCAAAATCATTTCCGGCGTGGAAGCCAAGGGCGGTGTTGCCCTCAAGCTTTTCCACTGGGCCTGCGACGTCGGCGGCCAGGTGAGTGAACGCAAAGTGGCCAAGCAAAACATTCCTTTAGGTCTTGGCCTCAAATATCTGGTGGCCCGCAAGCTGATCTTCTCCAAGATCCACAAGGCCCTTGGCGGCAACGTCAAGTGGTGCATCTCCGGTGCCGCCCCCCTGAACCCGGAAATCGCAAGATTCTTCCATGCTGCCGGCCTGCTCATCCTTGAAGGCATCGGCATGACCGAAAACACCTCCTTTTCAAACGTGAACCGCCAGGACAGCTACGATTTCGGCGTGGTGGGACCTCCGGGTGTGGGCATTGAGCATAAAATCGCAGAAGACGGAGAGGTGTTGTACAAGGGCAGAAACGTCATGAAAGAGTACTATAAGATGCCCGACGAAACCACGGATACATTCACCGAAGACGGCTGGCTTCGGACCGGTGACCTGGGCTCCATTGACGAAAATAACGTACTCAAGATCACGGGGCGTAAAAAAGAACTGATCATTACCGCCGGCGGCAAAAACATCGCCCCCTCACGGATAGAGGGGATGATGGTGACCTCCAAGTACATCAACCAATTCTGCGTGGTGGGTGACCAGAGAAAATTTCTCTCCGCCGTGGCCACCCTGGACCAGGAGAATATCACCGCCTATGCCAATGAGAAAAATATCCAGTTCGCCAACGATGAGGAGTTGCTGTCCCACCCGGATATCCAGGCCCTGATCGACAGTGAAGTGGCAGAGCGGAACAAGGAACTGGCCTCCTTTGAAACCATTAAAAAGGTGGCCATTGTCCCGGAATTCACCATAGAGAATAATATGATGACCCCGACCTTCAAGCTGAAGAAGAATATTATCATGGAGAATTACGAAGAAAGAATCGACACGCTTTACGCATAAGCCAGTTTAAGACGCAGATAAAAAAGCGGACGGCAGATGTCGTCCGCTTTTTTACGTTTAGATCATACGGTCAGGCTTCCAGACAGACGTTTTCGTCCAGCACTCTGCGCACCCGCACGGCCAACGCTTCCTCATCATAGGGTTTGAGCAGCAGGGGATGGAGATTGGCCTGCCGGGCCGCATTTTCCGGCATTTTTTCACTGAACCCGGTGCAGAGGATCACCGGCAGATCCGGCCGGAAACGTCGGGCCGCAACGATCAGGTCCACCCCGGTCATATCCGGCATGGTCTGGTCGGTGATCAGAATATCGAACCCGTAAGGATCAGATGCAAACATGGCCAGCGCACCGGGACTGTCCGTCTTCCCGGAAACCGTATACCCCAGCCCGCCCAGCATCTCCATGGCCATATCAACGATATCCGGCTCATCATCCACATACAGGATGCGTTCTTTCCCACCGGGCAGCCGGTTGCCGGGGCGTTCTGATTTTTCCTCTTTCCGGGTGGCGGCCATGGGAAGGATCACATCAAAATCACTGCCCACCCCGGGTGTACTGCGGACATCGATCTCTCCGCCTAAATTTTTAACGATGCCGTGGACCATGGCCAGCCCCATGCCGGTGCCTTCCCCCACGGGTTTGGTGGTATAGAAGGGATCAAATATCCGTTCCTGAACCTCTCTGGACATGCCCTTCCCGGTGTCGGACACCACAAGACGGACATACTTCCCAGGAGCCAGGTTCAAATACTTCTTTGCCCCGGCCTCATCCAGCACCATCCGATCCACAATCACCCTCAGGGTTCCGCCGACATCCATCATGGCGTACCCGGCATTGGAACATAAATTCAATACGATCTGGTGAATCTGGGAGGGATCCGCTTCAACAGCCAGATCTTTATCCTGGATCTCTTTGACGATGGAGATGGTCGCCGGCAAAGAGGCCCGGATAAGTGCTAGGATTTCTTTCACAATAAGACTCACTTTTATGGTCCGGGCCTCCAGATTTTCCTGGCGGCTGAAGGTCAGAATCTGCTGCACCAGATCCCTTGCCCGGTAAGAGGCTTTGACCACCCGGCTCAGCCGGTGGTGAAGCCTTGAACCCTTCGGGGCATCATGGAGTGAAAGCTCCGTATATCCGAGAACGGCCGCGATGATATTGTTCATATCATGGGCAATCCCCCCGGCCAGGGTGCCCATGGCTTCCAGCTTCCCGGACTGATTGAGCTGGAACTCCAGGGCCTTCTTTTCTTCCTGTGCACGATGCCGGGCCGTGACATCCCGGGTTACCCCCACCATCTCAACCAGGTGGCCGTTTTTATCCTCCACAAAGCTGGTGGAGGTTTCCGTCCAGAATGTGGCCCCATCCTTATGAAAGGTGGCCAGTTCCACGGTAAATCCTTTGCCGGATGCCGTGTTCCCCTTCCCCGGCCGGTATTGCATGACCATTTCCATGGCCTTTCTTGCGGATTCCGGAGGGAGCATCTCCCGGAATGAAAATTCCCGTTTGGCCTCCCGGGGTGTGTACCCCATCATCTCCTTGATGGACGGGGTAATATAAGTAATCCGCAGGGTGGCCAGGTCCAGTACCCAGATCACGTCTTTGATGTTATTGGCCAGCATCCGGTATTTGCGCTCCGACCGGTGAAGTCTCCGGATGGCCGCTTCCCTTTCCAGACGAAACCGGTTGATCTTATCCATCAGGCCGAATGAAAACAGGAAGGTGACAAAGGCCGCCGTAATCTGAATAGTGGAATCCGTAATCAGGTTACTCTCGATAATACCGTAGGATTTAAACCCCATGAGCACCGCCGACAATGCAAAGGGACTCCAGGCAATAAGGTAGAACCGCGCCTGCCGCTGTCCCCGCAGAAGCAACACAAACCCGCAGGAGATCATGGACACCACGGACAGGCAGATACTCAGGACAGAGGCCTGGGTGAAAAAGGCATAGGGTAAAAATGGAAACAGGCAAACCATAACCAGGCTGTACCAGAACAACAGGGAAAAAAGCCGGTCAAAGGCCGGACTATGAAAGACCGTGTGCAAAAACTGCCCGGAAAACCGCAGCGCCCCTGAACTTGCGATAAAAACTGAAAGGGGATGGCTTAAATTTGCCCAATGCGGGGCATCCGGCCAGAAATACTGCATGCCCACGCCCGTATGGGCCAGTGTAAATAGAGAGGAACCGGTTACAAATACCGCCAGCCACAAAAACACAGGCTCCCTCATGCTGGTAAAGATGAAGAGGCAATACACCACTGTAGAGAGCATCACCCCGTAAAACAGCCAGTTTATGGCTGTGTCCATCTTTCGGTACCGCTCAAAGGCATCTGTACCCCACCCGGTCAACGGTACGACGATCGCCCCTGAAGAGCGGATTTTGAAATAAAAAGTCTGGGTGCCGGGACGGATGTCCAACGGCACCACGGGTGCCCTGAAATCCACCGGCGGCAGTCCGCGCGGCTGGCGGTCACCGGCAATATAGGATGTATGACCTGTGGTAGAGGGCGCATAAAACTCAAACTGATCCACCACGGCGTAGGGATATTCCACCAGCCAGGAAAAGGATTGGTTTGTGGGATTGATCACGGAAAATGTAAACCAGAAACCGGCGGTTGAATAGCCGAATCCGGATCTGCCGGAAAGGGGTTCAAATCCCCCCTGTTCAGCGACACGAAGGATGTCTTCAAACCGGAGTGTATTGGAGGGATCCTGGTAAACACTCAGGTAAGGTGTCACGTGAATCCTTTGGCCCGGAGAGGGAAGCACCAGTGCGTCAGACCCAGCATGACCCCGGACGGAAATCAGGCAGATGAATAGAACAAAAACACCTGTATATAAGTAGCAGCGCATTGTTTCTCCCTAAACGTTTCCCCCATCGGGCGTTTACTGGGATTTTATATATAAGCGCTAACTTATTTTTGTCAAGATATTTCTCCTATACGGATTTTTAGTGTTTTCAGGGGATCATACCTTGAATTTTGCCATCATCTCCGACAGGGTGTTGGCAAGGTCCGACAGGTCCCCGGCCTTGTTTTTCACCCGTGTGCTGGAGTCGGCAATCCTGCCTGCCGCATCGGTGACCTCGGAAACATCCTTGGAAACCCCCTGGGAGGCCACGGATCCCTGGGCAATATTCTCATTCACCTCACCGATCCCCATGGATGCCTGGGAAACGTTCTCAGCAATTTCCCTGGTGGTAACGGACTGCTCTTCAACAGCCGCCGCAATGGTGGAGACGATATCATTGATTTCCACCACGACTTTGGTGATGGCGGAAATCTCGGCAATGGTGCCGTCTGTGGATTTCTGTATGCCGGTCACCCGCTCCTTGATCTCACTGGAGGCATCTGCCGTCTGGCTGGCCAGCTCCTTGATTTCGTTCGCCACAACGGCAAAGCCTTTGCCTGCCTCACCGGCCCTGGCCGCCTCAATGGTGGCATTCAGTGCCAGAAGGTTGACCTGGTTCGATATATCCGTAATGGCTTCCACCACAGTGAAAATTTCGCTGGCCGCCCCGCCCAGCTCATCCACCTGGGCACTGGCATGTTCGGTCTGCCCTACGGCAGAAGCGGTGATATCCCTGGCCTTCTCGGCATTTCTCGCTATTTCGGTAATGGTGGAGGTCATCTCCTCTGCGGCGGCGGACACCATATTGATATTGGTTGAGGCCTCTTCCATGGCCGCAGCCATGGATGCCATGTTCGAACTCATCTCTTCGGATGTTGCGGACACAGATTCCGACCGGTCCGATGTATCCCGGGCGGCTCCGTTCATCTCATCTGAAATTCCGGCCAGTTCCCCGGAAGAGCCGGTGAGGACTTCGGTATCCCCCTTGATCTTGGCGATCATGGACTGGACATTTTCAACAAAGCGGTTGAAATACTCCGCAAGTTCCTGGGTTTCATCCCCGGATGTTCCTTTGATCCGTTTGGTGAGATCACCGTCACCGTGGGCAATATCCTTTAGCATATCAATGATGCCCCGGATCGGCGCCACGACGCCTTTGGCGATCACCAGATAGGATACGGCCATGGATAATATAAGGATGGCCACAACAATGGCGGTGATCTTCATGACGGCCGAGGACACATTCTTCCCCACCATGGCACTCTGTTCGGCCACCTTGGCGTCAATCTCATCCGTATACACCCCTGTGCCGATATACCAGTCCCATTCCCCGAGCTTTCTGCAAAAGGCGGTTTTTGGCAACGGAATGTCGGAACCGGGCTTTGGGAAATAATAGGTGGAGTACCCGCCTTCCGGGCTGCTGTCCGCAGCCTTCACCAGATCCCGGATCAGGTAATTTCCTTTTTTATCCTGGAGATCCCAGTAATTTTTCCCCTCCCGTTCGGGTTTGGGCGGCAGAAGGACACAGTTTCCCTTTGAATCATAAATAAAGAAATACCCGTTGCCACCGCCGTACCGGATGGAACCGATGCTTTTCAGGGCATCCCTCTTCAACGCTTCTTCCGTGGATTCCAGATAGACGCCGCTGCCGATGATCCACCCCCAGGGTTTATACAACTTTACGTAGGAAATCTTGTCCTGTGGTTCTTCAAACCCGGGTTTTGGCCACTTATAATCCACAAAACCACCCCCGTTTGCCTTGGCAACCGTATCAAATTCCTTGAACAAAAATTTTCCGTCCGGGTCCTTGATACCGAACAACGCTTTTCCATCCAACGACGGTTTAATAGGGTGGTGAACCATGAGCCCGTCCGTATTCTGAATCCAGAAGTAGCCCTTGCCGTCACTGCCCCAGCGCATCTTGTCAATCACCTTGATGACGGCCTCCTGGCGGCGGGCCTTATCCGGATAGTTGGGATCTTCATCAATGGCAGAAAACACGGAGATGGCCTGTTGCACAACCTCTTTGACCCCGTCTCCGTATTCCTTCCGGATGGTCTCCTTGTCTTTGGAGTCGGCCAGGCGTTCGTTTGCAATGGTATAGGCGGAATTCACCAGATCCTGGATCTGGGCCCGTTTTTCCTTCATCACCCCGTCGCTGTACTCCTTAACTGCAAAATCCCCCCCGCTCTTCAATGCGGAAACGCTGAAAAACAAGGCTGATCCGCCCACAAGAATTAAGGCTGAAATGAGAAGAAAATTGACCTTTGCACCGATCTTGAGTTTCATCATAAGCTCCCCCCTACTAGTGACGATTTCCCCAAACCACCGAGTCAGACCATCGAATTGCAAATAACCTGCTGAAATTTAATGACGTGTTCATCCTAACACAGCAATAATACCCTGTAAATTCGCAGACGAAAAAAAATGCATGAATAAGTAATTACACCTACCGTTGTGGTCGAAGCTTTTCCCCAGCGCCTGTATCCGCGGGCCTGATCCCCCCGGGCTTGCATTCGGAAATTAAGGTCTTATCATTTTCAGATATTTTGGGTATGATACCCGAAAATTGGGGAAGCAGATATTTTGAGATTAAACAGCCCCGGAGGAGGACGTAAATGAGAATCGCATTCCCGGTAGCGGAAAACATAGGCATCAAAAGCCTTGTGAATGAACATTTCGGTGTGGCAAAGCAGTTTATGGTCGTTGATTTGGAAACCCGCACCGTTACCACAATACCCAACAAAAAAGCCGACGGAAATTCCGGATGCAAAACCGGTTTCATCGGTAAAAAAGCAGGTGTTGACGCCGTGGTGACCAAGTGCATCGGAGACGGATCCCAGCGCGGATTGCATGCCGATAATATAAAGGTATACGCCGCCGGGGCCGACACGGTGGCGGAAAACCTCACCCTCTTTGAAAAAGGTGAATTAAAACTCTTTCATATCTTCGACCTCTGCCAGGGTAAAAAGAATAAAAAGGAAGGCGGTTGTGGCCATCATCACTGATTCCCGAACCGGAACCCTGACCGATATCCTGATGGATATCCCGGGCCGCCTGTTCAGTACCATTGGTAAACTGCTTTACTGGATGATGGGGTGGACCTACGACCCGCTGCCGGAATACTTTGACCGGAAAAGCGTGGTCATCGGTTTTCCCCATACCACCAACATGGATACAGTCAGGGCATTGACCTATATCAAGCTTGCCCGGGTCAATGCCCGCCTGCTGGTGAAGTCCACCTGGTTTTTCTTCCCAATGTCCCTGCTTCTGAAAGGCCTGGGCGGTCTTCCGGTGAAGCGGGACAAGGCCCACGGATTTGTGGACAGTGTGGTGGACGAATTCAACCGGCAGGACGACCTGGTGGTGGCCCTTGTGCCCGAGGGCACCCGGAAAAAGGTATCCACCATCAAAACCGGTTTCTGGTACATTGCCAAAGGGGCAGATGTCCCCATCATCTGCTGGTACCTGGACAACACGGCAAAGCGGAGCCGGTGGCTGGGTAAAATCCATCCCGGGGACAGCCTTGAAGAAGACCTGATAAAAATCAGGGAAATTTACCGGAAGGCAGGATTTTCCATTCCCCAGGAAAGCTGAAAAACAGAATATTTTACTCAAGAATGACCCAAATGGAGAATTCAGCATATTTAAATGCAAATTATTCTGAATAATTTTTTGTCCATACATTTTTGTAATTTCCCTGAACATAATTATGATTTCAAAAAACATAATTATGCATTTCCAAGCAAAACCTAATTTTTTTTGGACTTAATTTAAAATTTCCAAAATCAGTCTTTCATCACACTCCCCCCTAACCCCCTGAAAACCAATAAAAATGATTGACAGGGGTATGGACTGTCTTTACAGTTATAAGTTCGAAATTTTGTCACCAGCCGCAAGGCTGTGTTGCCCGGCACTACAGAATCTTTTCAGACAGTTTTGGGCAACAAAATTGTAACAAGACATGAAGGAGTATACATAATGTGTCGTCTGTTTGCACTTACCAGCAAGGATCCGGTTTCTCCCATGTTGGCCATCAGAGCCCTTGATGTAATGAAGGAAGGGCATGACGGGTCAGGTGTGGGGCTCCTCCTCCAGGACCTTGGGGGGCCGTTTGAAGAGATGAAAGAATGCCCCATCCTCTCGGGCATCTTCACTGAAGAAGGCATCCGCCGATTAGACCTTTATATGATGGACGTCGGCTTTCTCACCAAGTACAAGATCTCTTTGAAGATTCCCAAAAAAGCTGTGGAAGGCATCCCCCGCCGGGAGCACTATCTGATCCGCGCCTATGAACTGCCCGAATCCTGGGAAGGGCTTGAGCAGGAAGAACAGGCAAGCAGACTTCTGGATATCCGGTTGAAAATTCGCGAAATGGGTGAAGAGAAAAAAGACATGATGGTCTTCTCATTCTGGCCGAATACCATCATGATCAAGGAGATCGG
>JAKSBB010000113.1 GCA_022361315.1 Desulfobacterales bacterium | reverse complement strand
TTGCCGCCCGTATCATGGAAGGCCTGGCCATCCCCGCATCCCAGATGCTGCCCGACGGCTATGAAGGCACCTCCACAACCCTCATGCCCGAAAAATACGATCCCAAAGGCGCCAAAGCGCTGCTGGCCGAAGCCGGCTACCCCGAAGGATTTAAGATTACCATCCACGGCCCCAATGACCGTTACGTGAACGATGCCGACATTGCCCAGGCCATTGCCCAGATGCTGACAAAAGTGGGTATTAAAACCGAAGTTAGCACCATGCCCAAGGCCGTCTACTTCGGCAAGGCCTCCGCCCTTGAATTCTCCCTGATGCTCGTTGGCTGGGCCACGGACACAGGCGAACATTCCAACTGCGTGAAGTCCCTGATCCATACCTATGACAAGGACGGCGGATACGGCAAGTCCAACCGTGGCCGTTTCTCCAATCCCGAGGTGGACCGCCTGCTGGAAGAGGCATTGGTCACGGTTGACCCGGTTAAGCATAACGACCTTCTGGTCAAATCCGTGGAAATCGGCATGAACGAACTTGGCATCATCCCCATTCATTTCCAGGTATCTGTCTGGGGCACTAAAAAAGGCCTGACCTACAACGGCCGCACCGATGCCTACACCCTGCCCCACGAGATCACAACCAAGTAGACGGCAGGTAACAGCCACTACTGAACTCAAGGGGATACGCACCGGCGTATCCCCTTTTAACCCTTAGCAGTTAAGGATTCTAATGCTTGCATTCCTGATCCGGAGGCTCACCCAGACCGCAGTGGTGCTGCTGGTCATGTCGGTGCTGGTCTTTGTGGGTGTCTTTTACATCGGCAACCCCATTGACATCCTCATCGCACCCGACGCCACAGAGGCGGAGTACATCAGGGCCGTCAAGGAACTGGGCCTGGACAGGCCCCTTTGGGAACAATACTTTGTTTTTCTCAAGGGCGCACTCCAGGGTAATTTCGGCAATTCCTTCGTGTATAACGAGCCGGCCCTGAAAATCATCCTTGACCGGCTGCCTGCCACCCTGGAACTTGCCTTCACAGCCATGTTCATGGCGGTGATCCTGGGCATCCCACTGGGCATGGTGGCCGGTATCCAGCACAATAACTGGATCGGCCGCAACATCATGCGTTTTTCCATCCTGGGATTCTCCCTGCCCACCTTCTGGGTGGGGCTGATGTTGATTATTGCCTTCTCCGTCTACCTGGGATGGCTGCCGTCGGGGGGACGGGGCCCCACCACCGAATTCTTGGGGATGCAGGTCAGTTTTCTCTCCTGGGAGGGGCTGTCCTATCTCATTCTTCCCGCAGCCAACCTGGCACTTTTCAAAACCTCTCTGGCCATCCGGCTGAGCCGGGCCGGGGTGCAGGAGAACCTTCAGATGGATTACGTGAAGTTTGCCCGGGCCAAAGGCTTGACCAAAACCCGGATCATCGGGCTGCATATCTCGAAGAACATCATGATTCCGGTGATCACGGTGCTGGGGATGGAACTGGGTAACCTCATCGCCTTTGCCGTTGTTACCGAGACCATATTTGCCTGGCCCGGCATGGGCAAGCTGGTCATCGACTCCATCGGGGTGCTGGACCGGCCGATCATCGTGGCCTACCTGCTGATCACGGTGACCATGTTTATCTTCATTAACCTGCTCGTGGATCTGACCTACTCGATCCTCGACCCCCGGGTCCGCCTGGGCGACGAGCATTAGGAGGGAACATGGCAACCAAAGATGAATCCCTGTTCGTTCAGTCGGCAAAGGAATTTTTTGAAAGCCGCACCTCGACCATCGGTCTGCTGGTGCTGGCGGTTATCGTGGCTGTGGCACTTCTGGCCCCCTGGGTCGCCCCCCAGAATCCCTATGACTTAATGTCCATTGATATCATGGACGGAAAGCTGAAACCCGGTGCCAAGTCCATGGATGAAAGCATCACCTACGTCCTGGGCACGGACAGCCAGGGCCGGGACATGCTCAGTTCCATTCTCTACGGGCTGCGCATCTCCCTGGGTGTCGGGGTGTTATCCACCTTCATCGCCCTGGTTCTGGGCGCGGTCATCGGCCTGTGGGCTGCCTATGTGGGAGGCCGGACCGAAGCCATTATCATGCGGACGGTGGACCTCCAGCTCAGTTTCCCGGCGATCCTGGTGGCTCTGATCCTCCTGGCCATCCTCGGCAAGGGCATAGATAAAATTATTCTCGCCCTGGTCCTGGTGCAATGGGCCTATTATGCCCGGGTGGTTCGCGGCAACGTGCTGGTGGAGCGAAAGAAGGAATACGTGGAGGCAGCCAAATGCCTGGCCCTGCCGCGCCACCGCATCATGTTCGGCCACGTACTGCCCAATTGCACCCCGGAACTCATTGTTATCTCCACGGTCAAAGTCGCCTTTGCCATTTCCCTGGAAGCCACCCTCTCTTTCCTGGGACTGGGCATGCCCATCACCAAACCGTCGCTGGGACTGCTCATCGCCAACGGCTTTAAGTACCTGCAAAGCGGCTATTACTGGATCAGCGTCTATCCGGGCGTGGCCCTGCTGATCCTGATTGTCTGCATCAACCTGGTGGGGGATAGGTTGCGTGACGTCTTGAATCCGAGGTTGAAACGATGACTACACCACTGCTCGATATAAAAGAACTGCGAACCTATTTTTACACCCGTGCTGGCGTGGTCAAAGCGGTTGATAACATCTCCTTGACCATAAACAAAGGCGAGGTCATCGGCATTGT
>JAKSBB010001272.1 GCA_022361315.1 Desulfobacterales bacterium | reverse complement strand
TTGTAAAGGGCGTTAATCCTCTCCTGATCACTGGGGAGTCCGGGATCCACCACTTCCCGGATACGGGCCACATAGGTATATATCAGATCGATATCCCGGATAATATCTTCAACCGGCCGCTGGGAAAATTTCCGGCCCTTATACACCCGGCAGAAGGTACACTGGTTCCAGGGACAGTTCCGGGTCAGGCGCAGGAGAAGGCTGTATGCCTCACTGGGAGGCCGGATAGGCCCTTGCTCAAATCCCCTGTAGGACTGATGTTTTTCTTTTTTTTCTTCCATGAAATACCGCTCTGCCTTCAATGGCTTTTATCCGCCGTACACATCATAACTAACCTATGCATTATTTTCCGTTATAACATTAAAAAATTGAAAGTCAATTTATTTGGATCACGCTTGATAACCCCGGCATGAGTGTGATATTTAAGTCTATTTTGTAGTTAGATAATATTAAGAATTCACAAGATTCTACAAATATCAATAATACCTAAGTGTTAAGGAGACCCACATGCCCGGCTTTGAACTATTCGGTGATGAGGAAAGAAAAGAAGTCAATGACGTCCTTGAAACCGGTGTCCTGTTCAGATACGGTTTTGAGGGGGCCAGAAACGGTCATTTCAAGGCCCTTGAATTTGAAAAGAAACTGGCGGACATTACAGGTGCAGCCTTCAGCCACCTGTGTTCCAGCGGCACTGCCTCCCTTAGCACGGCCCTGGCTGCCTGTGGTATCGGCGCCGGAGACGAGGTGATTGTCCCGCCATTTACCTTTGTGGCCACCTTTGAGGCTGTGATCCATGCGGGCGCCATCCCCGTGTTTGCCGATATTGATGAAACCCTTTGCCTGAACCCGGACCGGCTGGAAAATTTCATCACCCCCAGAACCAAAGCCGTTGTTCCGGTTCACATGTGCGGTTCCATGGCAAGAATCGATGAGATCAAACGATTCTGCGATGAAAAAGGGCTGATCCTTCTGGAGGACGCCTGCCAATCTCTGGGGGCCACCTATCAGGGCAAACACCTGGGCACCTTCGGCCTTGCGGGCTGCTTCTCCTTTGATGCGGTAAAAACCGTTACCTGCGGCGAAGGTGGCGGCATCATCACCGATTCCCGTGAGGTCTATGACAGGTGCGACCAGTACGCAGACCACGGCCACGACCACCTGGGCGGGCCGGATCGGGGGGCAGACGGCCATCCCATCATCGGCACCAACTTCAGAATCAGCGAACTCAATGCGGCCGTGGGCCTGGCCCAGCTGAACAAACTGCCTCAGATCATAGAAACCCAGCGGAAACACAAGGCAGCCATCAAAAACGCCATGGCCGACCTGGGGGATGTTACCTTCAGATACCTGCCGGATCCCATGGGGGACTCTGCCACGTTCTTAAGCTTTTTCCTCCCCACGGAACACCGCACCAGAGAGATGGCCAAAAAACTGGCGGACAATGGTGTTCCCTGCCCCTATTGGTATGACAACAACTGGCCCTACTACCGCAAATGGCACCATCTTCAGGATATGAAACGGTCAGCACCCCTGGCCTTCGAACTGAACCAGGATCTGCCGGACTACAAGAACCTGGTGCTCGAAGAGACCGAACAGATCATGAAGCGGACCCTGTCCATGCAGATCATGCTCTCCTGGACCCAGGAAGATGTTGAAAAACGTATTCAGGCCATTTACAACGCATTTAAGGCCTAAGCCGGTACCGGCAAAAGCCAATATTTCAAGGATAACAGAACATGTTTCGAAATTTTAAACTGGTCCCCAACGTAATTTTCGGCAGGGGCTGTTTTGCACAACTGGATGAGATCATCGCAGCCCGGCGCACCACCGGGGACGCCTGGGCGGTATTTGTCACCGACGATGTCTTCAAGGGCAAGGATCTTGAAAAAAGAATTCCGGCCCATGACAATGACCATATTCTCTGGGTCAATGTGGATGATGAGCCCAAAACCGGGTATGTGGATGCGCTCACCCTTCAGGTGAAAGAGATGCGCCCCACCCTGCCCTGTGCCATCATCGGCATCGGCGGCGGGTCTGCCATGGATCTGGCCAAAGCCGTTTCCCTGATGCTGACCAACGAAGGCTCCTCCACCCTTTACCAGGGCTGGGATCTGATCAAAAATCCGGCGGTCTACCATGCTGCGGTCCCCACACTCTCCGGCACCGGTGCCGAAGTGTCCAGAACCGCTGTCCTTACCGGCCCGGAGAAAAAACTGGGACTGAATTCCGATTACACAGTGTTTGACCAGGTGGTTCTGGACCCGGAGCTTATCGCCGGGGTGCCTAAAGACCAGCACTTTTATACCGGTATGGACTGTTATATACACTGCGTCGAATCCCTTGAAGGCACCTACCTGAACGAATTTTCCAAGGCCTACGGGCAAAAATCCCTGGATCTCTGCCGCCAGGTCTTCCTCGACACCCATCCCGATGCCGCCGACAAGCTGATGATGGCCTCCTTCTTCGGCGGCATGAGCATCGCCTACTCCCAGGTCGGTGCCTGCCATGCCCTCTCCTACGGCCTCTCCTATGTTCTGGGCACCCACCACGGCGTGGGATGCTGCATTACCTTCGACACCCTGGACGAATACTACGGGGAAGGCGTCAGGGAATTTCGGACCATGATGGAGAAAACCGGTGTGGATATTCCCCGGGGGCTGACCCGGGATCTTACCGATGACCAGATGGAGACCATGATTACCGTGGCCCTGGGGCTGGATCCGCTGTGGGAAAACTGCCTGGGTAAAGACTGGAAAACCATCATGACCCGTGACAAGGCCCGCTCCTTGTTCATGAAGATGTAACCATGCCCGTTGCCGTTATCCCCGCAAGGTACGGGTCCAGTCGTCTCGAAGGCAAACCCCTGGCAGATATCAAAGGCAAGTCCATGATCCGGCGGGTCTATGAGCAGGCTCAGAAATCCGCCGTGGTCACCCGGACCGTCGTGGCCACGGATGATGAACGGATCGTTTCGGCAGTGGAGGCCTTCGGGGGTGAAGCCCTGATGACCTCGGACACCTGCCGTTCCGGAACGGACCGGGTGGCGGAAACCGCGGATATTCTCGGTCTTGCGCCCCAGGACATCCTCATCAATATCCAGGGAGACCAGCCTGTTTTCGATCCCAGGTGTCTGGAGGATCTGATCCGCCCATTTGACAGGGACAAGGAGCTGGTCATGTCCACCCTGGCCTTCAAAATCCAGGACGAAAGGGAAATCACAGACCCCAAGGACGTCAAAGTGGTTTTTGACAGGAACGGATTTGCCCTCTATTTCTCCAGGGCCCAGGTCCCTTTTCCCAGAGACGGCCAGACCGGCGTCGATTATTACAAGCACCTCGGGTTTTACGCCTATACAAAGAAATTTCTGGACCGAATCGTCACCCTGGAGACAGGGATTTGCGAAGATGTGGAAAAGCTGGAGCAACTCAGAGTCCTTGAGCACGGATTCCCCATAAAGGTTGCTGTCACCCCCTACGACTCTCCGGAAATTGACCTGCCCGAAGACATTGAAAGGATAGAGGCCCGGCTCCGCTGATTTTTCATGAGATCCTTTTATAAAATCATACATACTTCCGCCGGCAGCGGATGGGGAGAAACAGAGCGGCGGATCCTGACCGAAGCCGTCTGGATGGAAAACCAGGGACACCTTCCGGTAATCGCGGCACCGCTGAAAAGCCCCCTTTTCCAGAAAGCCCGGGCGAGGGGGATCGTGACCTACCCCCTCTCTTTCCAGACCCTGGCCCAGGTGGGAGAATACGGGCAGCTCAAGCAGATCTTCGAAAATGAGCAGCCCTTTGTGGTCAATGCCCACAGCAGAGAAGACGCCAGGATTGCCCTGAAGGCCGCCCAGAAAACCGGCGTGCCCTGCAGGATTATCACCCGGCATTCCGGGGGCAGGTTGAAGAACACCTGGCCCAACCGAAATCTTTACAAGAAGCTGAGCCATTATGTATTCACTACCGGCCAGGACACCACCCGCCACGTTCAAAGCGTGTTCGGCCTGTCGGAAATGGAGGTATTTTCAATTCCGGACAGTATCCGCCCCCCGTCCAGCCTTGTCCCCAAGGACCGGGCAAGAAAGGATCTGGCACGGCATTTCGGCCTTGCACCGGAAACCAGATTCATCGGTGTTCTCTGCGGTAACGCCGATAAGAGACACCTGAAAACCGTTCTCGATGCATTCACACTGCTGGGCAAATCCCATCCCCATCACCTCGTCGTTGCGGGTGCTGCCGGGAAGAAGGGAAACGCGTCGGACCTGTTCCAGAAAGAAAAATCACGCATCCATCTCTACACATCATCTTCCGCCATACCGGACTGGCTGCTGTACAGAAGCCTGGACTGCAGTATTCAGATTCCGGAACAGGATGATTTTGCAGGTGTTCCCTTGGAGATGATCAAGACCATGTACTGCAGTTGCCCCGTGGTCGGCGGCGAGGCAGCAGGCATCCGGGATCTTCTCGTCCATGAACAGACCGGACTTGTTTTTGATCCGGCCTCCCCTGAAAGTCTGGCCGGGGCAGTTTCAACTTCACTGAATGAGGACGGGGCAGCTCTGGAGCGGACCTATACGGCCAGGAACCGGGTAAAAAAACTATACACGGCCGACGCCATGGGAAGGGATATCATCAGAATATACCGGCTCCATCAGGTTAAACTCGAACGCCGGCTGCTTCCCGGCTCATTCTGAAGCGCCGCTTCCGTCCGGAACTTTTTTCCTGAAATCTCGTAATAAAGGCTTTCGTATTGACGGGCCGTATCTTCCCAGGTATGGGTTTCAGCTGTTTTTCTTGCCTCAATGCCCATTTGATGCCGGCGCGCTTTATCCCGGAACCTGTCCAGCATCCCGGATAGCTGACCGGGTTCATCAAAGACAAATCCGTTTTTTCCCGGTGTCACGACGCATGAACAGCCGGCAGCCCTGGACGTGATCACCGGA
>JAKSBB010000302.1 GCA_022361315.1 Desulfobacterales bacterium | reverse complement strand
TATGAATTCATCCCGAAACTGATCGATCTTCGACTCAATTTGCTCTGATATTCCGAAGAAATCAAAAAATGCAAGAAGAAGGCCCAGTGCCTCAACATAAAGAGCGTAGTCCGTCAGTAAGCGGCCAAACCAGACCGTTATTGCTGAGCGAGTGCCAAATCTGATTTCATGGGATTGTCGGCGAACTTCGTCTTCCATTCACGTGGGGTGAGCTCGATGACTCGACTGGCCGGGTGTTCACTCATCCGTTGCAGAACATCCACCAAATAGGTATAGGGGTCAACACTCTGGAGTCTGCAGGTCACCAACAAACTCTGAATCACCGCCACGCGTTTCGCGCCGATCTCGGTCCAGCAAAACAACCAGTTCTTTTTCCCGGTAGGGATGACTCGTAAACCCCGTTCCAGATGATTGGTGTCGATCGGAACCTCTGGGTCGGATAGGAACACCTGCAAGCTGGCCTGCCGCACCATCGCGTATTTTAAAGCCTTGGCTAAAGGACTTCTGGGCAACAGATCCGCTCGATGGCATTGCCCGTCACACCAATTCCAGAACGCGTTCACAATGGGTTCGCTGTGTTGGGTTCGGTAATCCAGCTTCTTCTCGCCCTCAAGCTGCTGGTCCCGCATAATCTGCTCGTGGCGGTAGAGCGCGCCAACCAAAGCCAGGGCGTCTGCGCTCGCACCGGGTTCGCTCTCCTGTGCCTGCTCAAACCCCCTGCGGCAATGCGCCCAGCATTGCGCGTGGGTTACCTGCGCGTTCTGTTTCGCATAAGCCGCATAGGCTTCGTACCCATCACTAAGCAAAGTACCACTGAAATCGCCCAGGAAGTCCTGCACATGTCGATGCTCGCGAGACGGGGCATAGTGGAATACGATTTCATCGTCCTCCCCATAAATGGGCCAGAAGTAACCCTGGCGCAGCTTGCCTTTTTTCTGTCGCCCCGCCTTGATTGGCGTCTCATCCATCGCCAACACCCGGCTCTGCAAGAGATGGACACTCTGGGCATCCACAATGGGGTTGAGCAGATCAATGGCCCGCGATACCCAGTTTGTCAAACTGCTGCGGCTCACCTGTATACCACAGTGGCTCAAGCGTTGGTGCTGGCGGTGCAGCGGCAGGTGATAGCAGAACTTGTCGATCAGCATCCCGGCCAGTAAGCTGACATCGGCGACGCTCTTGTCCAGCACATTGGCCGGTGCCGGGGTTGTCACGATCGACTCATCGTCCAACAGCTTGTACACCGGGCGGGTGTATTCAATCACCACGTAGCTACCCGGCCGCTGAGCCAGGCGGCAGGTGACTTTTTCGCCAATCAATTCGCGTCGGTCGGCGGGAATCGCCTCGATCTCGGGATCGGTGACCGCAATGATTTCTCGGGGTACATCGTCACTGAAGCGCAGCCCCGTATCATTGACCGCACCATCGCGGGCTTTCTTGCGCCTTTGGTAGGTGATGGTCTCCTTGGGACTTTCTTTCTGGGGTGGGGCTTTGGCACCGAGTTCTTCGAGCAGGTTGCCCTGCACGGCGGGATCAACATCGAGTCGCTTTTCGGATGTGTTGCCAAAGAGCTGGCGTTTAAACCAGTCCAGTTGCTGTTTTAGGACGGCGCAGTCTTCTGTCAGGGTCGCCAATTGGGCCGTCAGGTGGGCATTGTTTTGTTCAAGTTCTTCAAGGCGTGAGGCGGTTGGCAAGACAGGATATCCCTTGAATTTGACGGTCGGTAGCCTATCAAATTTCGTCCCATCATGCCGCCTTTTTATAG
>JAKSBB010001304.1 GCA_022361315.1 Desulfobacterales bacterium | reverse complement strand
GTTGTTGTATCCGATACCACTTCCTCGTCATCATCCGTGGCTGAATAAAACACCACATTGTCCACATCAGTCGAATCAATAACCCCAACGATGGTAACCGTTTCAATTTGAGTCACCGGTTCTGCAGTCTCCGGTTCCTGGGTTTCTTCGACTTCCACGACCTCTTCTGCCTCTATCGTCTCTTCAGGCTCAGCCTCAATTTCAGCCTCAATTTCAGCCTCAATTTCCTCCTCGGCCTCAAGTTCCGCTTCAAGGTCTGGCTCAAGTTCTTCTTCAAGCTCAGCTTCAAGTTCTTCTTCAGCCTCTGCTTCAGCTTCGGTTTCGGTTTCTTCAGTGGCCTCTTCTGTCTCTGTCTCTTCAGCATCTTCGCCTTCACCTTCTGCATCCTCCTCAGATTCAGCGTCAGCCTCTTCATCACTCTCCGGAGCCTCTTCGCCCTGGGTGGTCAACGGTGCATTTGACCTAAAGGTCTCCAATTCCCGTTCGGTTAACGGGCGGGCCGGTCGGATCGCCTGTCCCTGCATGATGTCGACGATCAGCTTGGGGGCGTCAATGAACTGAATATTGCCCATGGCATCCCTGACCACAAGCACCTTTCCCGGACCGATATCCTCCACACCATGTTTTTCCGTCAGACCGCCCACCTCACTCACCACTGTGGTCCCCCGGATACCGATGGTTGCCAGCGGTGATTTCAGTTGGAACTGGTCGGGATTCTGCTCTGCGATTTCGCCGGTAACCGTCCGGAAAACCCCTTTGGTCATCTGGAGTAAGAGATCCGAACCTGCCGGATCGGAAGGGGTGTAGACATAGGAATCCACACTGAGCTGGCTGTTCTCACCCTGGGACAGGGCGGTTTTATCATTAAATTCAACCTCAAGACCACTATCTTTGTCTGTGATCAGCATATCTCCCTGATAGACGGAATCACCGGAGTTCAGGGTGCGGGATTCTGCCCCGGATTCTGCGCGTACCTGTCCATGGGCATGAACAACAGTGCCGACGGCCTCTGATAAAGGTGTAGTTTCAGGCATTTTCCACCAGACCTTTCTTGGGAAATAACGGATTTTCACAAAATTTTAAGCGATATTTATATGTGGTACCAGAATTTCGCGGGAGTTACAATTTAAAACTACGAATTCAATAGCAAGCGATTTATCTAACGCACCAGAAAGACAGGCAAAAACAAACAGAAAGCCCCGCCAGAGCTTAAACACCGGCGGGGCTCATAAAACAAGAGATTAACTAAACAACGTCAACGTGAGCGTCGGTCATGTCATCTATATTATCAAGCCCCACAAAATATGAACCGAAGTTCAACTCAGACTCATTGACAGCCCCGTCCACTTCAACGGTATCCCCTTCCCAATAATATCCTCGGGCATCCTGGCCGTTACTGACTACGAAATAAGTCTCCTGATCGGCGCCTCCGACAGATTCAAGGGCAGCGTCAATCACGTTAGCAACATCGGAAAAGTCTGAGCTGGCCAGATCTGTCACCCCGACCACTTTATAATCTCCGGGATTCACTTGATCGCCAGTACCGCTGCTGGCCTGGGAGAACTCATTGGCCCCAAAGGCGGTTTGCCCCATTGCGGTTTCGTCAATTTCAACCAAATCGTTGTCCGTATAACTGAAATCATAAATGACGTCATATGTAGAAGAATCTACCAGCTTAAATACGTCGCTTCCATCCTCCCCCATGAGAGTATCAGTACCGCCGCTGCCGCCGGACAGGGTATCATCTCCGCCATAACCCTCTATAAAGTTATCATTGGCATCTCCGGTAATGATATCAGAGCCCTGGTAGGTGCCTCCGGCCTGCTCGAAATTACTCAGGGTATCCGTGAAAAGAACATTACCATCCACATCGTACCCCTTTGTTTCATTAGCATCCATATCAATATCGACATTCCACAAACCGTCGCTATCATTCCCGTCGAGCCAGCTATAGTCCACCATGTCGGATCCGGCACCACCATCCAGAGTATCGCTTCCCGTAGAACCGATGATGAGGTCATCGGAACTGCTGCCGGTAACACTATCGTCATAATCATTTGCCCCACTGGCCGCGTAAATATCCACGAGGGTATCTGTATTGCCCCAGCCGTCGACCGCAGTACCGGCGGCAAGATCCACAGTAACACCACCTGGGTCATCTAAATGGAAAACCCTGACCCGCTCACCGGCCGTTCCCGTTATTGAGTCCGCACCGTCATTGCCATAGATGTGCCAACGGTTGTTTGCTGCGTCATCATAATCATCAATGGTAATTGTAATGGTATCGTTATGTTCGGCCAGGTTAAATCGGTCGATATCAATCAGGGCATCTTCTCCTCCGTATGTATCGGTGGCAGATCCTGAATATGAACCAGAACCGCCGCTGTAGTAATAGTTGATATCAACCATAACCCCGTTTCCACCGTCCTCCCAGCCGTAGTCCACCTTGTTCCGTGAGTGACCGTCGGCATTAAAACTCCCGCCGTCGATGGTATCGTATCCTTCCCCACCGATAAAAATCTCCGTAAACCCGGAGTTTTCTCCACCTACCAGGGAATCATCGCCCTCTTCACCACCCAGGTAGCGGCTGGTGGTGCTGCCAAGGATCGTGTCGTTCCCGTCAGTGCCCCACCCCTGCTCAATATTTGAGAATGAATCGGTAAACTGTGCCGTATCGCTGCTGTCGTAGCCAACCGCCTCTCCATTGGCCAGATCAATCATGACCTTTTCCACAGTGGAATTGTAATCAATCCAGCCGTAGGAGAGCCAGTCGTAATCGTTAGCACCGCCGTCTATTGTATCATCAGACAGGGAGCCGAAGAAACCGTCCGTATCACTGCTGCCGGTGAGCGTATCTTCGTGGGCTGACCCACTGACAGTATTGATATCTGACAGGGTATCCGTATTCCCCCAGCCGTCGATGGCCGTACCGGTGGACAAATCGATATTTACCCCTCCGGGATCATCCAGATACATTGCCCGCACACGTTCCCCTCCGGTCCCGGTTAGGGTGTCCGCCCCGTCATTTCCCCAGATATACCATCTGGTGTCCGAGCCGTCGTCCTGGTCGTCTACGGTGATGGTCACCTGATCGGCATAGTCGGTCAGATAGAATCGATCAAGATCGTACAGGGTATCGGTATCACCGTATTGATCCGTGGCCGTTCCCGTATAGGTGCCTGACCCGTTGCTGTGTGTGTAATCGATATCCACACTGACACCTGTGCCGGTGTCGTTCCAAGAAAAATCTAAACGGTTCCTGGCGAAGTCTCCGAAATTGCCGCCGTCAATGGTGTCGTTTCCTTCGTCTGCCTGAAAGTATTCAGTGAAAGAGTCCCCATTGGTGGTGTTGCCGACAATGGAGTCATCACCGCCCTCCCCACCAAGCTCGGTTGTATTAGAGCCGCCGATAATGGTGTCATTGTAGGCTGATCCATAGCCACTTTCAATATTGGATATCGTGTCGGTAAAGGTCAGGTTATCACTGCTGTCGTATGCTTTTGCCGTACCGACGGAAAAGTCAAGCTCCACACCACCCTGAAGATCCGAATCGTCAGAATAAAATGAATCGTAGACAATCCACTCGCTGCCGTCGCCTCCGTCTATGGTATCATTCCCAAGAGATCCAAAGAAGCCTTCACCGTTTGTACTCCCGGTTAAAGTGTCGTTGAAATCAGACCCGCCAACTGCCTGGATATCGGTTAGAATGTCCACGTTACCATATCCGTCGTTGGAAGCTTCTCCATCCGCGAGGTTTACATTAACGGCATTCTCCACATCGCTGTACATGACCCTGACACGCTCACCGGCAGTACCGGTCACCGTATCAGCCCCGTCCCCTGTCCAGACATAGAACCGGGTGGTCAGGTCGCCATCATAATCGTTAATCTGGATTGAAAAATTATCATCATGCCCGGAACCAAAAATCCGGTCAATATCGTTCAGTGTATCCGTATTATTCCATCCGTCCGTAACCTCGCCGAAGTAAGATGCGTTGCCGCCGCTCCAGGTGTAATCGATTGTTAGATCAATAGCAGCCGGGTCATCCGAATAATCGACGTAGTTTCTGGCATTTTTCATCTGCCAGTTGCCACCATCTATATAGTCGTCCCCCTCACCGCCGACCAGGGTATCTATGCCGTCCCCACCGTCAAGACTGTCGTTGCCGTCACCACCGATAATGGTGTCATTACCGGTATTTCCGGAAATCGTATCGGCCCCGCCGGCACCGTCCAAGGTATCATTACCCGGGTCACCTTCCAGTCTGTTGGCGGAGGCGTCCCCTAAGATGCTGTCGTCATATTCACCACCAATGACATTTTCAATACCAACGAGGGTATCCACAAACAATTCGTTGTCATCGGTATCATATCCAGTAACGGTCCCGGCCCCCAGGTCAACCTCAGCCCTGCCGTAATTGGACTCTTCCTCCAAAAGGATCAGATCTATTTCATCGTAATCACCGTCCCTGCCGTCGATATAATCATTACCCAGAGAAATGACAAACATATCGTCGCCGTCGGTGGAGGTGTCATTGGTTCCGTAAAGGGTATCATCGTAATCAGACCCGCTGGTAACATGGATGTCAAT
>JAKSBB010000291.1 GCA_022361315.1 Desulfobacterales bacterium | reverse complement strand
CCGGGTGGGGCAGGTATCGCACACCGAACGGAATGGCAGTTCCGGTGTCTTTCCGTCCAGCAGGGCCAGGATGGCCGTGGCGATCTGATCCGGATGGGGCGGGCAGCCCGGCAGGTAAATATCTACCTTGATCTGCTCGTCCAAAGCATAGCAGCGGTCCAGCAGCTGGGAAAGTCCGTTGCTCGGCACTTCCGCCCCCGGGTCTGTGCTCTCCGTGGTGTAGTACCGGTCCATAAGTTCCTGGTTGGAAAAACGGTTGATCAAAGCGGGAATACCGCCGTGGGTGGCACAGGTGCCAAGCGCTATGAGGATATCGCATTTCTTGCGCATCTCGTGGGCCACCTCCAAATGCTCCTCGTTGCGTATACCGCCGGACACCAGGCCCACGGTGGCCTTGGGGATATCGATCTCGGTCTTTTCCCCGAGCTGTCCGTAATGCTTGTGGTCCATGAGGACCGGGATATGGACGAAGTCCAGCTGGGGCAACAGCTCCAGCAGGGTTTCCCCCAGGTTGAGTATGGCCACTTCGCAGCCCGAACAGGAATTAAGCCATTCACCGGCAACTTTTACTGGCATGATACCACCTCCTCTATCCGGCTTGCCCTTCCGGCAAAGCTGTTGGGGCCCAGGGCCCGGATTCTTTCCGTAAATTCCGTCACTTTCTCCGCGAATCGCGGGCCTTCCGCACCAGAAACCCATTGGATGGTCACCCGGTCCGGGTTGATGCCGGCATCCTGCGCCATGATTTTGATAACGGACATTCTGGCCACTGCTTTGTGATTACCATCCTGGTAATGACATTCACCGAGATGTCAGCCCATGACCATGACCCCGTCCGCCCCCTTTTTCAGGGCGTCCAGGACGAGGTCGGGATGGACCATGCCCGTGCACATGACACGGATGGCCTTCATGTTGGAGGGATATTCCAACCGGGAAACCCCGGCCAGATCGCCGCCGGCGTAGGAACACCAGTTGCACAGAAATCCGATGATGGTGGGTTCGAATCTGTCTAACATGCTATATAAATCTCCGTAATTTTATAAAATTTTTTCCGGTTCATTCCGGCATTTGGAAAAAGGGGACCCGAAGGTGCTGCGGGCAGCACCCTTATTTTCAAACACCAAGTGACTAAAAACGTTAAGTTATCGGGTTAGAATCAGGTTTTTTCCAAAATGGCATCCACCTGTGCCCTAAGCTGTCCGGGTGTGAAGCCATTGACCACGACACCCTCTTTCGGACACGTCGCCGCACAGATTCCGCAGCCCTTGCACAGGGCCAGCTGGGTCCGGATCCGCCGGTGGGACTTGCCGTCCTCCCCCTTGTAATCCACCAGTTCAATGGCGTTGTAGGGACAGATATCCAGACAGAGTGCACAGCCGTCGCAGTTGTGGGTCACACTGGACTTGATGGCATCCAGTTTCAGGGATGTCTTGGACAGAATCACACTGGCCCTGGAGGCGGCGGCCCTGCCCTGGGCAATGGCCTCGTCTATGGGTTTGGGATAATGGCAGATGCCTGCCAGGAATACACCGTCCACGGTGGAGTCCACGGGTTTGAGCTTGGGATGGGCCTCCATGAGAAAACCGTTCGCATTCACCGAGGTCTTGAACAGATCCACAAAGGCATCCGTGGCATTGGGCGCGATGGCTGTGGCCAGCACCACGGCATCCGTGCGGATAGACACGGGCAGTTGCAATACCGGATCAAAGGCTTCCACCAGAAGATCGCCGCCTTCGGTTTTCACCTCCGGCTGACGGTCGCGGGTATACTTGATGAAGATGACACCTAGTTCCCTGGCCTCATGGTAGAGGTCTTCCTTATCGGCATAGGTCCGGATGTCCCGGTAAAGCACCATCACGTCCATCTCCGGTTTCTGCTTTTTCAAGCCAACCGCCTTCTGGATGGACTGGGTGCAGCAGACCCGGGAACAATAGGGACGATATTCATTTCTGGACCCGACACACTGAATGAAGACTGCTGCATTGAGGCTTTCAACAAAACCGTCGCCGGCTGCGATACGGGTGTTAAAATCCAGTGATGTCATCACCCGGTCATCCTGGCCGTAAAGGTATTGGTCCGGTTTGGCTTCCCGGCCACCGGTGGCAATGACGCAGGCGCCGAATTCGACATCCTCTGTACCGGCCTCAGAAGTCAGTTCCCCGGTGAAGCTGCCCACAAAGCCGGACACCGCCGTAAGCTGCGTACCGGTGTGAACCTGAATCTTCTCATGGGAACCCACCGCATCCTTCATCTCAGCGGTATGGGTCCGGACATCCTCACCCTTCCAGGTGGAGAGCAGGCTGTTGGCAACCCCGCCGAGTTCCGCTTCCTTCTCCACCAGGATGGTGTCGTATCCCTGGTCCGCCAGGTTCCGGGCCGCGCTCATGCCGGCCAGGCCGCCGCCCACCACCAGGGCGCGCGGAGTGATGTTCACCCGGATGTCCTCCAGCGGGAAGTTCCGGGAGACCTTGGCCACGGCCATCTTCACCTGGTCTTTGGCCTTTGCGGTGGCTTTTTCCGGTTCGTTGGGATGGACCCAGGAATTCATGTTCCGAATGTTTGCCATCTCCACCATGTACTTGTTGAGCCCGGTGTTCTGGAGGGTTTCCTGGAACAGGGGCTCATGGGTTCTGGGGGTACAGGCTGCAATCACGATGCGGTTCAGCCCCTTTTCCGCCACGATCTCCCGGAGTTTGTCCTGGGTGTCCTGGGCGCAGGTGAACATATTTTCTTCCACGTAGGCCACGTGGGGAAGGGTCCCGG
>JAKSBB010000313.1 GCA_022361315.1 Desulfobacterales bacterium | reverse complement strand
GACCGGGAGCCGCTGTTCATGGTATTCAAAGATGTTGAGCGTGCGGCCGCCGAATCTTCCCTCAAAGAGATTATTCCCCTGCTGTCGCCGAAAAAGATTCCCGAGACCCTTAGCGGGAAGGGGATTGCTCTGCCGAAACGTCTGGGGCTGGAACTGGATGTCATGCCGGCAAATATCTATATGATGTTCAATTCAATTTTCAAATCTTCCGAGATTCTTGATGTTTCCACTGCCATCCGCCTGCAGCGTGCCGTGAAATCGGGGTTTGAAATTGAATGCATCCGAACGTCCTCGGCGCTTGCAGACCAGGTGGCGGCCGGGGTACCGGAACTGGCAGAACCGGGCATGACAGAGGTGGAACTGGCCGGACTGGTTGAGGCCCGGGCCCGGAAACTTGGGCACCAGGGCACCATCCGCATGCGCCTGTGGGATAATGATCTGTTTTACGGCCACATCATGTGCGGCCCGGAGGCGGCGGTTCCCGGCTCCCTGGCAAGCCCGACGGCAGGGACGGGGATGAATCCCTTTGTGGGCCAGGGGCCCTCATTCAAGCCTCTTGAACGGCATCAACCTCTGCTGGTGGACTATGTATTCGCCATGGACGGGTATCTGTCCGACCATGCCCGGATTTTTTCCCTGGGAGAGCTGGATGATGAATTTCACAAGGCCCATGAGGCCATGTGTGACATCCAGGATATGGTAAAACAGATGGCAGTACCGGGTACTGTCTCAGGGGATATTTATACGGCCATGGTTGAAAAAGCAGAGAGCTCGGGCTACGGTGCCGCATTCATGGGGGCTGCTCCGCCGAAGATCCGGTTCACGGGGCATGGGGTCGGTATTGAACTGGATGAATTCCCCTTTATTGCCCATGGCCAGGCCCTGCCCTTGGAAGCAGGCATGGTCTTTGCCCTGGAGCCCAAGGTCATCCTCCCGGGAAAAGGCGTGGTTGGGGTTGAGAACACCTGCCTGGTAACCCCGGACGGCCTTGATATTCTGACCCGTTATCCCGAGGGGATCACCCGAATCGATTAGTACAGACACACTTCCAAAGCATCTCATCGTATCCTGGCGCGAACCGAGCCATTTCCGGATTAGATATCATACGTTGTGGTCTGGAATTTGGCCCGGAATTAAGATTTGACACTTCCGGTCCGCTTTTATATTCTTAATGAATGCGTAGTTGAATACCACCGTGATAATTTCCCATTCCCGTTTTCGCCAATGGAGGTGTAGTTTGAGACGAATTTTTGTGTCAAATAAAGGCCGGTGCTCCCCTGTGGGTTCTGTGTTCCGGGGATGTCTTTTCATCCTGGTTTGTATCCTCATCTG
>JAKSBB010000548.1 GCA_022361315.1 Desulfobacterales bacterium | reverse complement strand
TGAACCGGTGTCATCCCCATCCCCCGGGCGGCATCGATCAGGGTGGGGTTGATGTTGTCTATCCCGGCAACGGTATTCCGGATGATGGGCAGCAGGCTGTACACCAGCAGGCCGATGATGGCTGTTTTCGCGCCGATCCCCACCCAGGTCATCACCATGGCCAGTACGGCCAGGGACGGAATGGTCTGTAAAATACCCAGCAGGGCCAGCATCACCTTCCGGAAGGGTTTCATGAATGAACGGGTGAGGAGGATACCAATGGGTACCCCGATGAGAATGGCGAACATGGAGCCCACAAAGACCAGTTTGATATGCTGCCAGAGGAAATAGAGCACGTCTTCCCAGCTTTCGGACAGAAAGGCGAAAAATCCCAGGCGTTCGCAGAGAACACCGGCACCGAACGCAGCGATATATGCCACGGCGGTCCAGATTTTTTTGCCCGTGGAAGTCGTCTTTTTCATAGGATGCGTCCCCCCACCCGGATTTTATTCCAGTGGCCACCGAACTCGTCGTAGGTTTCTCCCACAACCGAATGCAGGGTGGCGGAGTTAAGCACACCGAGGAGTTTGCCGTTTTCATCAGCCACTGTCAGCACCCCAATTTCCCAGGAGAGCATCTTGCTCAGGGCGTCCTTGACATTGGCGGTAGGTTTAACCGTTACTCTGGTGTCCTGGACCACATCTTCGATGATGCCTTCGTGGTTCACCAGGAACTCATGGTAGACAAAGCCCTTGAAGATTCCGTCCCGGTCCGTCACCAGCAGATACCGGATACCCTCTTCCTGCATGAATTCCAGCACGTCATCACACCGCTGGTGGGTCTGGCAGTGCAGGGGATCTTTGACCATGACCTCATTTACTTTGAGGAGATTCAGACGTTTCAGGGTCCGGTCGGCACCCACAAAATCTTTGACGAACCGGTTTTTCGGGCGGGTGCGCATATCTTCGGGAGAGGCGAACTGGACCAGCCGGCCGTCCTCCAGCAGACAGATCTTGTCCCCCATCTTCACGGCTTCGTCGATATCATGGGTGACAAATACGATGGTTTTCTTCAGTCTCTCCTGAATTTTCAGAAACTCGTCCTGGAGCACTTCCCGGTTGATGGGGTCGATGGCACCGAAAGGTTCGTCCATGAGCATCACCGGCGGGTCCGTGGCCATGGCCCGGGCCACCCCGATCCGCTGAGCCTGTCCGCCGGAGAGTTCCTTGGGATAACGGTGGCGGTAGGTGGCAGGTTCCAGGTTCACCAGGTCCAGCAGTTCATCCACCCGGGCGTCGATCTTGGCCTTATCCCAGCCCAGCAGCTTGGGCACGGTGGCAATATTATCCCGCACCGTCATGTGGGGAAAGAGGCCCACCTGCTGGATGGCGTAACCAATGCCCCGGCGCAGTTCGATTTCATCCATCTGATTCACGTCCTTTCCGCTGACGCGGATGGTGCCGGAGGTTATGGGATGAAGGCGGTTGATCATCCGCATGATGGTGGTTTTTCCGCAGCCCGACGGACCGATGACCGTACAGATCTCACCGTCGGGAATGGTGAAGGTGACCGCATCCACGGCGGGGGTGCTGGACCCCGGATAAATCTTTGTAACCCGTTCGAATTCTATCATTTATACATCCTCCCTAAGGCCCGGACTGACCAGTTTCATTTCAAGACGTTCAAATAAATAATCCACGGTGATGGCCATGACTGCCAGGGCAAGGGCCCCGGAATTGACCATGGCATCGTAGCTCCTGTCGATTCCCTGATAGATGAATTCCCCAAGGCCCCCTGCCCCGATGATGGCGGCAATGGCCCCGATGCCGATGGACATGGCCACCGCCACCCGGACCCCGGCAAAGATAACGGACATGGCCATGGGCAGCCGCACCTTCCAGAGAAGCTGGCGCTGGTTCATCCCCATGCCCGTGCCGGCATCGATGATGCTGGCATCCACACTGACAATGGCGGCATGGGTGTTTCGTATGATGGGCAATTGGGAGTAAAGCACCAGGGCGATCACCGAGGGCACCGTTCCGATCCCGTGGCCGAAAACGGAAAGGATGGGAATCATGATACCGAACAAGGCGATGGACGGAATGGTCATGATGACACCGGCAATATAAAGGACCACCTTTGCCGCCTCTTCATTAAAGGATATCCAGATGCCGATGGGCACCCCGGTGGCAATGGCAATGAGGACGGCGATGCCCACGAAGAACACATGCTCCTGGATCAGCGTCCACATGGTGGGCCACTGGGAATACATGAAGGTGAAAGTTTCCACGGTTTTCTATCTCCCTTGGATTTCAGGTTTCAGGTTCAGCCTTTCGGCAGATAAGACGAAACAGGTGGAGGCGGGGGACGTTTGCAACGGGGGAAACGTATACGCATCGCCGGACCGGTGCGGCCGGCGGTGCCCTGTCAGGGTACAACGATCAGGGTGCTGGAAACTGGGTATCACGTCACTCCTCCTCTGATTGGTTCAACACTACTTGTCATATGAAATAAAACTTGTCAAGAAAAAACATTTTTTGAAACAAAACACTGCGCCGCACTCCCCGCAAAACCAAAATCCACTTTAATTTCAAACCCTAAGGACAAAACAATAGATAAAACAGACATCGCAAAAACCTATCAAAACCAGCATAAAACCAGAGAAACTTGCGGGTTTTCCCTTGCAGAACTTGACAACACACCCTGAAAAATGTAACAACGCCTCACAAGAAACCACAATACATTATCATTTGTAATAAAGACCCATGACTTCAGAACCCAAATCCCTGCAAACCGTTTTAGATGAAAAATTCGACACGC
>JAKSBB010000438.1 GCA_022361315.1 Desulfobacterales bacterium | reverse complement strand
TTTCTTCACGTATCGGACGGCGTACGCGTACGATCCGCTGGGTCGGCGTGTGAGTCGGACGGAGGAAGCGTCGCCCTATTCCGACCAATCGTCTTACCGCGACGAGCGTTTCTACGTGTACGGCGGTGATGACGTGTTGGCGGAGTATTTGGACCCGCACGGGGTTGCGGGCGCGGCGTTGGATCGTGTGTACCTGCACGGCGTGGGTGTGGACGCGATCGCGTCGGACGATGATTTGAGCGGGAACGTGGTGTGGGCGCTGCCGGATGCGGTGGGGACGGTGCGGGATATGTTGGATGAGACGGGGGCGTGGGTGCGGCACCGCGTGTACGACAGCTTTGGGAACGTGGTGGCGCGTGTCGATGCCCCCGGAAGTGGTAACCCGACGGAGATTGACGCGGATAGTGATTGGCTGACGGTGTACGGTTGGACGGGTCGGCCCTGGGACGCGATGGCGGGGCTGAGCGATCACCGGGCGCGGTGGTACGACCCGTCGGAGGTCCATATAGTGTCTTATTCGAATGAGTTAGATCCGCGTAAGTATTATGAGTTTACAGATATAGTTGGATATCTGGATTATATTGTATATGCATATGCTCCGGATTTATTTCCAGAAGAAGAATGGCTGGAGCCCCATGAGCAGATGAACATGCAGATTGCGTTTCGTGGTCTGCGGTATGGACTCGAAATCGTCGAAAAGGAGAAGGGGCAGCCGCAGCGGATTGAGGAGATGAAAGAATTAATTGATCGGGCGGAAGAGGCCTATCAAATGGATGACATTCGTGGAGGGATGACTAAATTGGAACAAGTGGAGAGAATCTTAAAAGCGCTGTGATATTTGGCGGCGTTGGATCGTGTGTACCTGCACGGTGTGGGGGTGGACGCGATCGCGGCGGACGACGATTTGAGCGGGAACGTGGTGTGGGCGCTGCCGGATGCGGTGGGGACGGTGCGTGACCTGTTGGATGCGACGGGGGCGTGGGTGCGCCATCGCGTGTACGACAGCTTCGGGAACGTGGTGGCGAGGTTGGATAACCCGGGCGATACGACGCCTATTGAGATTGATGCGGATAGTGATTGGCTGACGGTGTACGGTTGGACGGGTCGGCCCTGGGACGCGATGGCGGGGCTGAGCGATCACCGGG
>JAKSBB010000635.1 GCA_022361315.1 Desulfobacterales bacterium | reverse complement strand
GGTGGCGGAACTTTGATTGACATTTTCATTGACGTCCTGGATGCCCATGGAGGCATTGGAGATATTATCAGAGATCTCCCGGGTGGTGGCGGCCTGCTGTTCGACGGCAGTTGCGATGCCTGCCACAATCTCGTCAATCTCGTTTATTACTCCGGCCACGTCACGGATGTGGGAAACCGTACCGGAGGTGGTGGTCTGGATACCCTCGATCCGTTTTTTGATCTCAAGGGTGGCATCTGCGGTCTGGTTGGCCAGGTCCTTGATCTCCGTGGCCACAACGGCGAATCCTTTTCCGGCCTCACCGGCCCTGGCGGCTTCAATGGTGGCGTTTAATGCAAGGAGATTGGTCTGGTCGGAAATATCGGCTATGGTTTCTGTTACCTGGCTGATTTCAAGGGCGGCAGTGCCCAGCTCATCCACCTTTGTGGAGGCATCGTTGGCCTTACCCACGGCGTCACCGGTGATGGACATGGCCTTCTCCGAATTCCGGGCAATTTCCCCGGCACTGGCGCTCATCTCCTCCACGGCAGCGGAAATCATGTTCACATTGGCAGCGGTTTCTTCGCAGGCCGCGGCCACCGAGTTCATATTTGTGCTCAAGTCTCCGGCTCCCTCGGTGACATCAAGGGTTTTGGCGGACATGTTTTCCACCTCCCCCCGCATGCTGTCGGAAATGGCGGAAAGGTCTGAGGAGACCGAATTCAACGTGGTGGCATCGGTGACGATCCCGGCAATGATTTCCTGGATTTTCCCCATGAATACATTGAACCAGTTGGCCATTTCCCCCATTTCATTATCACTGTCCCGGTCCAGCCGCCGGGTCAGATCCCCTTCTCCCTCGGCGATATCCCTTAGCATGGATACCGTATTCCGGATGGGTTTGATAATGACACCGGTCACCCAGAAGGCAATACCGGCCACAGCAATAAAGACTGCACCCATGATGCCCATCATGGTTTTCTTCAGGGTACTCACAGCCCCGAACACTTCTGTGACCGCACCGGTGGTAATCATCGCCCAATGCGCCCCGGGGATATCCAGAGGGACATACCCGACAAATTCATTTTCCCCGGAATCATTTTCCTTCAGACCGAACCCGGATTTTCCGTCCAGGGCCATCTCGATAAACCGGTCGGTCTGGGCCTGGCCGATCTTCCCGGGGGTGATGACCCGGTCGGTTCTCAGCTCAGCTCCGTTTGCCCCCGCCCCCACAAGAAAGCTTTCTCCGGTTTCACCCATACCGCTGCGCTGCTGGATGATTTCGTTGAACTTGTCCGCCGGTATGCGGATTCCCACAAACCCCACCTCTTTACCGAACCGGTCTATCATGCGGCCCACCATGAATGCGGCCTGTTCCCCGTTCAGGGGCGGATAGGGGGAAAAATCGGCAAATGCCACGGTCTCATCCGCGACCTCCTGCATCTTTTTAAATGCCCGGCCAAGGCTGGAATCGGCAAGGTCGCCACCGGACACGTTTTTACCCAGTTCCCCGCCCTTGTTCACGGTGTATACAATATCCCCGGACGGGGCGATCATCAGCAGGTCGTAAAACCCGTTTTTTTCTGTCTGTGCCTTTATCGGGGGTTCTTTGAACTTCACCAGGGTGTTCCAGGTGGTATTTTTCTCCAGATCCTTTTCCTCCATAAAAGAATTACTGAGGATTTTAATGGTATCCTGAAGATAGGGATCATCCTTAAGAATACTGACATCCGTTCTCACCTGGATGAAGTAATCTTTAATATAGTTGGATTTGGTGGCCTGGATGGCGTCGAACTTGGAAACCACTTCCGCCCGTAAGGCCTTCTCCGCCCGGTTAACGGCAACATAAGACACCAGGGCCAGGGGCAAAATACTGACAACGATAAAGGTAATTAAAAGATTTGTTTTGATTTTGAGTCGATTCAGCATAAGGCCTCTCCGGTGGTGATTAACATCTATTTTTTTTGCTTTCAACACCAGGTGCATATAGGGGAGAAGACCTAGTTTGTCAACGCCTTATAGGAAAAAAATCAACCCTTTGCGATAAAATACGACAAAGGGTTGATGTACTAAGCTCGGATATTTTAATAGCCCATTGAATTCTTTCACAACGGGGTTGATTCGTTTAGTACCGCAGCCCGGCAGATGTAAATACCTTATTATCCGCCCACCACCCGGACCTGGGCAAACTGCCGGTGTCCGTCCCGGGTGCCGTGGAATCCGAAACCGCTTTCCTTGGCTCCCACCCAGGGGGCATTGCCGCCGCCCACACCCCGGTTGATGCCCACCATTCCGGCTTCCAGTTCCTCGGCCACATCACGGGCATTTTCTCCGCCGAAGACCACTGCTCCCAGACCGTAGGGGCTGTTGTTGGCCCTGCCCACCGCCTCTTCAACGGTTTTGAAGCGGCTCACCGCCACCACGGGGCCGAAGGTTTCATCCCGTTCCATCACCATATCCGGTGACATATCAGCGATCACCGTTGGGGAAATATAGGGCGGGGACTGGTCAGGACCACCCAAAAGCATCCGCGCCCCCTTGTTCTGTGCATCACGTATGTGGTCAACAATCATGGCATGCTGCTTTTTGTTGACGATGGGACCGATATTCACCCCGGGCATGTCCCAGGGGCCGGTCTTATACATGGCGGCGATGGATGCAACCTTGGACTCGAACGCATCCGCAATCTTTTCATCTACGTAGATCCGTTCGGTGGAGGTGCAGACCTGCCCGGCATTTTCAAAGGAGCTGGCCACAGCGAACCTGGCGGCAGCGGCGATATCCGCATCTTCCAGCACGATCATGGGATCGTTGCCCCCCAGTTCCATCACCAGTCGCTTGATGCCGCCGGCAGCCCTGGCCATGATATCCTTGCCTGCAGCCCGGGAGCCGGTAAAGGCAATGACGTTCACCGGGCTTTCCACAAGCGCCCTGCCCTGAACACCATCGCCGTGGACGATCTGGAGCAGGTGCTCCGGCAGTTCCCGGTTCAACAGGCTCACAAAAAGGTCCGCCACCAGCGGGGTTTCTTCAGAGGGTTTGAACACCACGGGATTGCCTGCCATCAATGCGGGAACAATGAGATTATTGGCCATGGCCAGGGGATAATTCCAGGGGGAAATCACGGCTGCCACACCCAGGGGGCGGTACTCTATTCTTGTGCCTTCACCGGCCGCCCTGGGCTGTAGTGCCTCCCGGGCTTCCGAAGCGATGTAAGGGCCGCCGTACAAGGTACCGTTGACCTCTCCCGAGGCCCGCCGGATATCCTTTCCCATTTCACGGCCGATCAATTCTGCCAGTTCCCCGGCACCGGATTCGGCGCCTGACCAGGCCTTTTGGATCACGGCAAGTCTGCCGTCCAGTCCCAGTTTCTGCCAGGCCGGTGCGACAGCTTTTGCCAGGAGTACCTTTTCATTGATCTCTTCAGGAGAGGAGATCCTCACCTCGCCGATTTTTTCCCCGGTGGCCGGGTTAAACGAAACAAGCATGTCCATGGCTTCTTCCATTTATTTTCTCCTTCTAAATAAAGCGTTTTATGACGGCCCGGGTAAATTCATCAATATTTTCCGGGGTCACCCCATACTCCTGCCGGGCGTCATCCGCACGAGCCAGAAGCGCCGGGTTTTCCATATCTGCCAGGGATGAAAAGATGCCGATACGCCTGCCGATCCGGAACATCATCCGTTCGTCTTCGGACATCGACAGAAAGGTTTTTATGGGCCGGGTGATCTTTTCCTTATCCCCGGGCAATACCCCGTCCACCTCCTGGAAAAGGTTCAGGATGTGGTCGCTTTTCACGATGGAATCAATCCCATCAAGGTGTTCCAGCATCAGCAACAATTCCCGGGCCGCCCCCTCATCGTTGAGTTCAGTGAAATCGCCTGAGCCCACATCTTTGGCCAGGTCAGAAAAATCGGTGACCGCCAGGGTTCTGATACGGATGAAATCCGGATTGATCCGGTTGAGGGCATCTGCGGTTTCCAGAGCGTTGGCCTCTGAAAACCTTACCCCGCCCAGCCCCGGCATAAAGTATTCGGACAATTCAATACCGGCCCGCTTCACCCGCTGCCCTGCCTTGATATGAGTGACTTTATCCACCCCTTTTTTAATGAAGTCCAACACCTCATCC
>JAKSBB010000135.1 GCA_022361315.1 Desulfobacterales bacterium | reverse complement strand
GGCAGGGCGGCGGGTGGCAGGGTTGCCATCACCGGAACCGGCAGTTGAACGTGGGTTATTTTATGGGTACGCAATTGCCGGGTCAATGCTTCCCCGGTCACCTGTTCCGGGATCAGGTGGAGGCTTGCCCCCCGGGTCAGGGTCATGGCAATGTCCAGTGTGGCCACATCAAAACTCAGTGAGACAAATTGCAGGATCCGGCTCTGTTCCCGGATGTCGAATTGCCGGGCCTGGTCCACGGCCAGGTTGGCAAGGCCGCCGTGTTCGAGCATCACCCCTTTGGGGGTACCGGTGGAACCGGAAGTGTAGATCACATAGGCCAGGCTGTCGGGGGTGGGGGAACTTTCCGGATTCCGACCCGAGTATGCTTCAATTAAGGCGGTATCCCGATCCAGACAGATTTGATTCACCCCATCTGTTACCCTGACACCCTGAAACGCCGGGGCATTTTCCGTATCGTCCAGGGTCACGACCACCTTCATGCCCGAATCCTCCGCCATGAACCGAAGACGGGCAGCGGGATAATCCGGATCCAGCGGCAGATAGGCGCCACCGGCCTTGAGAATGCCCAGAATGGCGATGATCATTTCCGGTGACGGGTTCAGGCATACACCGACGATGGACTCTGGGGTGACCCCTGCGTTCTTCAGGTGCCGGGCCAGCTGATTGGCCTTTCTGTTTAAATCCCGATAACACAGACGACCCCCCTGATAAAACAGAGCGGTATTGTCCGGAGTTTTTTCGGCCTGTGCCTCGAATAATTCCACGATGGTTCGGGGCTTTGGCTGCAACCGGGCTGAACGGATCTGATCCTGTACCGGAGACACAAAGGCCAGCAATTGCTGCTGTTCGTCTTCGGAAATCAGGGTGAGCCGGCAAAGGGTCTGGTCCGGGTTGCGGAGAATGCCCGCCAGCAAAATCCGATAATGGCAGCCCATCCTCGTGATGGTTTCCGGCCGGAAAAGATCCGTGTCATACTCCCATACACAGGAAAAAATGCGGCTACCGTCCGGTGCAGTCTGCTCTTCCACACTGAGGGCCAGATCAAATTTGGCCGTGGTCTGTTCAGATTTCATAAAGGACAGGTCTATACCCTTGAGTTCAAAGGTTTCCCGTGGGGCGTTCTGGAGAATAAACATCACCTGGAACAGGGGATGGTGACCGGCACTCCGGGAGGGGTTGAGTTGTTCAACCAGGTATTCAAAGGGGAGATCCTGGTGGCTGTATGCCCCGAGGGCGGTCTGCCTTACCTGTGCCAGGTGCTCTGTAAAACTGTGATCCCACTGGATGCGGGCCCGCATGGCCAGGGTATTTACAAAGAAGCCGATGAGGTTCTCGGTCTGGTGGTGGGTGCGGTTGGCAATGGGGGTGCCCAGAACCAGGTCTGTCTGTCCGCTGTAACGGGCCAGCAGGACCTGAAATGCGCCCATCAGGGTCATGAATACCGTCACACCGCATTGCCGGCTCAATTGTTTGATTCCCCGGGTGAGCTTGCTGTCCAGGGTGGTGAGCATTTGCCGTCCCCTGAAACGCTGAACCGGCGGACGGGGGAAATCGGTGTCGATCCCTGATAATTCAGGTGCCCCGGCAAGTTCATTTTGCCAGTATGCCAGTTGTCCCGCCAACAGGTCTCCTGTGAGCCAGGTCCGCTGCCAGGCGGCGTAGTCGGTGTATTGAACTGAAAGTTCGGGCAGTTTTATGTCTGAAGGTGCATCCGGGGCCTTGTGCGCAAAGGCGTTGTACAGGCGTTGCCAGTCTCGGAGCAGGACGCCGGTGGACCAGCCGTCACCGATGATATGGTGCATATTGACGAGCAGGATCTGTCGTCGATCCGAGAGCCTGAGAAGACGGAACCTCAGCAGGGGGCCCGTATCCAGATCAAAGGGGGCCCGGGCGTGTGCCTCAGTCAGTTGGTCAATCTCTTGCTGCCGATCGGTTTCCGGAAGGTCGCAAAGATCCGTGACCTTCAGGGGATCATATACCGGAATTATGCGAACCGCAGGTTTTCCATCGATTTCCGGGAAGCACAACCGCAGATTTTCATGGCGTTCTACCAGGGCGGTGAATGCCCGGTGCAGCGCCGGAATATCCAGCTGGCCTTCAAGTGCCATGGCCCCCGGCATATTATAGGTGGCGCTTTGTCCTTCTAACTGCGCGAGGAACCACAGCCGTTGCTGCGCAAATGAAAGCGTCCGGGGGGCGTCCTCCGGCCGGGTGGGGATATCGGGAAGCGCCTGACGATTGCCCGCACCATCCACCCATCGGGCCTGTTCTGCCACGGTGGGGAATTCAAAAATTTTGCGTAGCGGCATCTCAATGGAAAAACTCTCTCGAATCCGGGACACAAGGCGGGTGGCCAATAGGGAATGACCGCCGGAGGCAAAGAAATCCGCACGTGTGGAGGAAATATCGCTGCCCAGCACCTGGGACCAGAGGGCGCAGAGCAATTGTTCCGTTTCTGTTACAAGGGCTGTTTTTTGTGGGAGGGCCACCGGATCCTCTTTCAGGGGATATAAACCGGGAAGGGCTGCCCGGTCGATCTTCCCGTTCACCGTCAGGGGCATGGTATCCGGAAATACCCATCCGGAGGGGATCATGTATTCCGGCAGACGGTCTTTCATCCAGAGGGTCAGTTGGGTTTTCAACTGTCGGGCGGATTGGTGCCGGGCCGGGGTGACGTAGGCCACCAGGCGGCCTGAGTGGTCTGAATCTCCGGAGTCGTAAAGTACTGCGGCGTCTTTTACCCTGTCATGGGCCGTCAGAACTGCTTCGATCTCTCCGGGTTCGATGCGAAACCCCCTGAGTTTCACCTGATTGTCCAGGCGGCCCAAGAATGTAAGGGTGCCGGTATTATCCCCGTTCCGGACCCAGCAGGCCTGGTCTCCGGTTCTGTATATGCGGAGGCTTTCCCCGAAAATATCGACGGTGATAAATTTCTCATCCGTCAGATCCGTGCGGTTCAGGTAACCGCCGGCAAGACCTGCACCGGCGATGCAGAGTTCACCGGGAACTCCGATGGGCTGGGGATGCTGGTTGTCATCCAGAATAAATACCCGGACATTGTCAACAGGGGTACCCAGAGGGACAGTGTCCGTCCCCGGAACGCAGCGGTGCCAGGTCGTATCAATGGTGGCCTCAGTGGGGCCATACAGGTTATACAGGGCGGTGGCAGGAAAATGGTCGGAAAATAGGGCTACCGTTTCCGGGGAGAGGGCTTCCCCGCCGCAGAACATGCAGCGAAGCGGGGATGACGTGTTCTCTTTTGTGTCTCCTTTATCGGTTAAAACCGTCTGAAGTAAGGACGGGGTCATCTGTGCCATGGTGACGCCCTGTTCCGAGATAAATTTCAGGAGGGTATCTATGCGGCGGCGCTCATCCGGCGGTGCCATTACCATGCGTCCGCCGGTGAGCAGGGGGGCGTAGAATTCCCACACGGAGGCGTCAAAACCGTAGGGGGTTCTTTGCAGGGTGATATCCTGCGCGGTGAAGCCGAATGTTTTAATCATCCAAAGCATATGATTCGTCAGGGCCCGGTGGGGGACCACCACGCCTTTGGGGGCACCTGTGGAGCCTGAGGTATAGAGGACATATGCCGGGTCTTCCGGCTGAACCGGTATGGATCCGATCTGAACGGTGTCTCTTTGCCCCGGGTCGAACCGGTCTATGCAGAGATTCGGGGACCGGGTGTCCGGCAACCGGTGCGTCAGATCACTTCGGGTCAGGATCAGGGGGGGATTACAATCCCGGATCATCCCCTGCAGCCGTTCTGAAGGGACACCCGGATCAAGGGGAACGTAGGCACCGCCTGCCTTGAGGATTGCGATGATGCCGATGACCATCTCCGGGGACCGTTCCATGCAGATACCCACCAGCCGGCCGGGACCAATGTCGTATTGTTCCCGGAGAAGGCCTGCCAGCCGGCCGGCCTTCCGGTTCAGCGCCCCGTAGGTCAGTGAACGGTTACCGCTGACCACGGCGGTCTGTTCCGGTGTGCGCCTCACCTGCTGCTCAAATCGGTGGACCACCGTTTCTGTCTTGGGAACATGGGTCTTGTTACCGGTGCCCCACTGGATCAGGCGGCGTTGTTCCGATTCCGTCACCATCGGCGTATGACGTACCGCCTGTACGGGATTTTCGAGCATTCCTTCCACCAGGAGCCGGAAGTGTTCGGCCATGCCGGCGATTCTCCGTTCCCTGAACAGATCCGCCCTGTAATCCCAGCGGCACACCAGGCCGTTACCGGTCTCAAATGCCGTCAGGGTCAGGTCGAACTTCACGTTTTCACGGGGAGCGTTCCCGAATTCCCGGTGGTCAAAAGAAACCTCTAATCCCGGTAGGGTCAGGGTTTCCATGGGAGCGTTCTGCAATACGAACATCACCTGGAAGAGCGGGGAAAAACTTAAGTTCCGCGAAGGATTTACCGCTTCTATAACGATCTCAAAAGGAATATCCTGATTGGCGTAGGCCGCAAGGGCGGTCCCTCTCACCTCACGCAGAAGATTCCGCCAGGTCTGATCTTCCCGGATGCGGGAACGGAGCGCCAGGGTGTTGGCAAAAAAACCGATGATATCTTCTGTCTGCTCATGGGTGCGGCCGGCCACGGGGCTGCCCAGGACAATATCCCGTTGCCCGCTGTACCGGTATAACAGGACTTTAAATACCGTGAGCAGGGTCATGAACAGGGTCACGCCATGCTCACCGTTAAACCGTTCAAGCCGGTGTAACGTCTCTTTATCCAGAACCGTTTCCAGGGAACCGCCCCGGTAACTTGCTTCCGCCGGCCGGGGAAAATCCGTGGGAAGACGTAAAAGTTCAGGGGCACCTGCCAGATTCTCCTTCCAGTAGGCGGTTTGCCGGTACCGGAGGTCTCCGCCGGTCAGCCATTGGCGTTGCCAGGCGGCGTAATTCGTATATTGAACCGGCAGCACAGGCAGGTCCGGTTCATTGCCCCTGCTGACGGCGGTGTAAATGTGCTTCCATTCACCTACCAGGACCCCCATGGACCAACCGTCGCTGATCATGTGGTGCATGTTGAGCAGAAGCAGGTGCCGCCTCTTGCTCAGCCGGATGAGATGAAGGGAGAACAGGGGACCGGTTTCCAGATCAAATTTGTGACGGAAATGGGTATTTACGAGGGCTTCCGTTTGCCTCCGCTGTTCCTCCGGGGATAGATCACCGAG
>JAKSBB010000157.1 GCA_022361315.1 Desulfobacterales bacterium | reverse complement strand
GAACTTGACTTTGCCGATAACGAAGGCATCAAACTCACCCCGCCGGGTGGCTATGAAGCCGATCCCGTTACCCGCCAGACCCCCATCGACTGGGTGTTCGCAGGCGGCGACGCCTACTACGGTCCAAAATCCGTGGTGGACGCCATTGCTTCGGGTAAAGAAGCGGCAGAGTCCATTGACCGGTTCATCAACGGCAAAGACCTGACGGAAGGACGCGAGAAGTCCTACGATTTTGAGAAACCGGACATTCTTGATGTACCGAAAATGGACCGGGTAAAACCCGAACATCTCCCTGTGGCAAACCGTGAAGGTAACTTTGAGGAAATTACCCTGGGGCTGGTTGAAGAACTGGTGGAACAGGAAGCGGCCAGGTGTCTGTCCTGCGGTATATGCTCCGAGTGTTACCAATGTGTTGAAGCCTGTCTGGCAGGCGCGGTGGACCACGATCAGCAGCCGGTTGTCCGGGATGTAAACGTGGGCTCCGTCATCATGACCACAGGTGCTGCCACCTTTGATCCTTCCGGCCTGGATGATACCTATATGTATCATCGGTCCAAAAACGTCATGACTTCCCTTGAGTTCGAGCGGATTCTTTCTGCCGGCGGTCCCACCATGGGCCACCTGGTACGCCCCTCGGATGAAAAGGAACCTGAAAAGATTGCCTGGCTCCAGTGTATCGGCTCCAGGGATACCAACCGTTGCGGAAACGGCTATTGTTCTTCTGTCTGCTGTATGTATGCCATTAAAGACGCCATGATTGCCAAAGAGCATTCGGAAGTGGATCTGGATGCGGCCATCTTTAATATGGATATGCGGACCTTTGGCAAAGACTACGAGAAATACTATAACCGTGCCGCAGACCAGGAAGGTGTCAGATTCGTCAAATCCCGGATTCACTCAGTGGTTGAGAAACCCGGCACTGATGACCTGATCCTGAAATACGCCGACGAAGACGGCAACATGCAGGAAGAGGAATTCGACATGGTCATCCTCTCTGTCGGCCTGACCATTCCCAAGGAAAGCCAGGACCTGGCCAAACGGATCGGGGTTGAAACGGACAAGTACGGTTTTGTGCAGACCCAGACCTTTAACCCCCTTGAAACCACCAGACCCGGTGTCTATGTCTCCGGCTCCTTCCAGGGCCCGAAGGATATTCCTTCGTCAGTGACTGAGGCTTCCGGTTCGGCAGGCGCTGCCGGTGTCAATCTGGCACCCGCCCGCCATACCATGACAAAGACCGTTTCCATGCCAGACGAACGGGATGTCCTTGGTGAAGACCCCAGAGTGGGTGTCTTTGTCTGCGACTGCGGTATCAACATCGCCGGCATCATCGATAATGCGGCGGTAAAAGCGTACTGCGAGCAACTTCCCAACGTAGTTTATACCGGTGAGAACCTCTTTACCTGTTCCCAGGATTCCCAGGAATCAATCAAAGAGGTGATTGAGGAACATCAACTCAACCGTGTGGTTGTGGCCTCCTGTACGCCAAAGACCCACGAGGGCATCTTTATGGATACCCTGGAAGAAGCAGGGCTCAACAAGTACCTCTTTGAAATGGCCAACATAAGGAATCAGAATACCTGGATGCACTTCCATGCACCTGAGGAAGCCACGGAAAAGGCCAAAGACCTTATCCGCATGGCGGTTGCCAGAGTATCCACTCTGGGGCCACTCCACGATAAGAAGATCTCCATCATCGATAAGGCCCTGGTAATCGGCGGCGGTGTCGCCGGTATGACGGCTGCCAAGGGGCTGGCCGATCAGGGATTCCACGTCACTCTGGTGGAAAAAGAGGACAGCCTTGGCGGCTTGGGTGCCCGTCTCCACCACACCATTGAAGGTGATGACGTCCAGACCTATGTGAAAGATCTGGTGAACTACGTGGAAGACCACGACAAGATCGATGTACTGAAACAGGGACTCGTGGTGGGCTTCGGCGGTTACAAAGGCAACTTTAAGACGGAAGTCCTGGTGGGTTCCTCCATGGTGGAGAAGAAAATCGACCACGGTGTCATGATCGTTGCCACCGGTGCCACCGAGTACCAGCCCCAAGAGTATCTTTACAATGACAGCGATAAGGTGGTCACTCAGCTTGAGCTGGCCGATATGATGGAGGACGGGAACTTCGGTGATCCTGACCGGGTGGTCATGATCCAATGTGTGGGATCCCGGAATGAGGACAATCCCAATTGTTCCAGAATCTGCTGCCAGAATGCGGTGAAGAACGCCATTGCCATCAAGGAAAAGAGTCCCGACACGGACGTCTTCATTCTCTACCGGGATATGAGAATGTACTCCATGATGGAAGAGTATTACACCAAGGCCAGAAACCTGGGGGTGATCTTCTCCCGGTTTGATAAGGCGAATCCGCCTCAGGTCAAGCAGAATGGTGACGGACTTTCCGTTACTTTCCGAGATCACGTCCTCGGACAGATGGTGGAAGCCGACTGTGACCTGGTGGCCCTGAGTGCCGGTGTGGCGGCCAGTGACACCGAGGAATTGTCCACCATCATCAAGACCCAGCGGAACCCCGAAGGTTTCTTCATGGAAGCCCACGTCAAGCTGCGTCCGGTGGATGCCGCCACCGAAGGTGTCTTCATCTGCGGTACGGCCCACGGTCCGAAACTGATTACGGAAACCATCTCCCAGGCCATGGCGGCCGCTTCCAGGGCGACCACCTTCCTGGCCCAGGAATACCTGACCCTGTCAGCGGTGGTGGCCGAGGTCAACCAGGTGAACTGCGCATCCTGTCTCGTCTGCGTGAGATCCTGTCCCTACAACGTACCCGTGATCAACGAGATGGGCGTCTCCCACATCGACCCGGCCCTGTGCCAGGGATGCGGTGTCTGCGCATCCGAATGTCCGGCAAAAACCATTAAACTCAACTGGTATGAAGATGAATCATTGCTCAGCAAGGTGGAATCCTTGCTGGAGGGGGTAATATGACAAAAGATTTCGAGCCGGTCATCCTGGCATTCTGCTGTAATTTCTGAGGGTACTCAGCTGCGGACCTGGCAGGTTCCATGAGATTGAAAATACCCACAAGTTTTAGAATCGTACGGCTCCCGTGCACCGGTAAACTGGATGTAATCCACGTGCTCCGGGCCTTTGAAAAGGGTGCTGACGGAGTCTTTGCCGTTGGCTGTATGGAGGGAGACTGCCACTTCAACCAGGGAAATTTCAG
>JAKSBB010001152.1 GCA_022361315.1 Desulfobacterales bacterium | reverse complement strand
TTACAAAGCAATACGGCGGCACCGGCCTGAGGTTGTCTATTTCCAAACTCATGGTTGAAAAAATGCGGGGAACCATCGGTGCAGACAGCATAGAGATGATCGGCTCTACATTCTGGTTTCAGATACCTCTTGAAAAACAGGCCCCCGGAGAGGCCACCATTGATCTTTCTCAGATTCCTATTGGGAAGCGACGTATCCTTGTGGTCTCTGATGTGGACGCCCCCGGCAGACAAGTGACCGATGCGCTGGCCCGGAGTCGGCTGAACTACGAATCTGCCGCTGATGAAACTGCGGCAATCCAGACCCTTGAAACTGCTGAGGCAGAAGGAGACCCGTTTCATGTGCTGCTGTCCGTGGTACAAGAGTCTGACCGGTTTGCCCGGGTTCTCGGCAAGCACCTCCGGGAAAACGAGACCCTTTGCGCCGTTAAATGCATTCTGGTCACAGCAGTCGGACAGAAGGGGGATGCCAGGGCGTTTGAAAAACTGGGGTATTCTGCCTATTTGAGCTTTCCTCTGGAAAACGACATCTTAGGCGACTGCGTTAAAGCCGTTTTCGCGCTCGCAGGAGACGATACCTGCGTTGATCACCCCATTATCACCCGGTTTACTCTGGCTGAAACCCGTAAGCAATGCAGTCGAATTCTGATTGTTGAAGATATGGAAACCAATCTGATCACGGCCAAAGCACTGATCGGCAAACAGGGCTATCAGACAGATGCGGCAAGAAACGGAGAGCAGGCCGTGGAAAAGGTTAAACAGGAAAACTACGATTTGGTTCTGATGGATTGCCAGATGCCTGTGATGGACGGATACGAAGCCACCCGGCAGATCCGGGCCCATGAGGCGGATCAGGGATCCCACCGGATCCCCATCGTGGCAATGACGGGAAATGCCTTTGAAAAGGACAGGGAGAAATGCTTCAAAGCCGGCATGGATGATTTTATATCCAAGCCCGTTGAGCCGGAGATACTGGCCCGGGTGCTTCAGGTTCATCTTGCCCGTCCGGCATCGGATAAAAATGGAAATGATCAGCCAATTGAACCGGACAGCAATACCCTGCCGGATCTTGACGACATTCTCGGCCTTGATGATGATACTTCCCTGGACGACATACTGAACCCTGGGGAAACGGATTCGTATAACCCGGAGGTTTACCTGCAGGAGCAGGAACCTTTTACCCCCGATTCAGGTGCAGATGACCTGCCCGTATTTGACAGGGAGAAGTGCTTTGAGCGGTTTGGTGACGATCCCGAACTGGTTGAAGTGGTTATGGATTCTTTTTTCGAAGAAATTTCCGAGCTGATGGCCAATCTCAGTGAGGCTGTAACGGCCGGGGATGCCGAATCCGTTCGTGCAAAAGCCCATGCCCTGAAAGGAGCTGCAGCCAACGTCAATGCCGAACAGCTGAGACAAACCGCCTTTACCCTTGAACAGACAGCGGGGAAGGGGGACATCGGAAATGCCGAATCACTGCTTGCTGCGATCAATGAGCAATTGGATACCTTCACCGGAGAAGCAAAGGAAGCGTTGATATGATTGATCTGGAAACCATGTCCATTCTCGTTGTGGACGATATGAAGAGCATGCGGCTCACCATCCGGAAAATGCTCAGGAACCTCAATGTCGGTAAGATGCTTCGGTTTGCGGAAAACGGGAAGGCGGGACTGGAGATTCTAAAGGAATCCCCCTGTGACCTGGCCATCATCGACTGGAATATGCCGGTGATGAACGGCAGTCAGATGCTGACGGAACTGAGGCAGGATAAGGCGCTTAGAGACATGCCGGTCATTATGGTGACCGCTGAAAATGAAAGGGATATCGTGTCTGAAGTGGCAGAACATGAAATAGATGCTTATCTGCTCAAGCCCCTGACATTGGCCTCTCTGGACAAGAAGATCAGAACCGTCGTGCATATGGTGAACAATCCGGATGAGGCAACCCTCCATGTGCTTAAAGCCCGGGAGTACGAAGAAGCCGGAGATCTTGCCAAAGCCATTGACCAGATCCGCATGGCCCTGAAGTACAAGCCCTCTGCCTCGCGAATATTGAGAAAGCTGGGGCTGCTCCATTTTAAGATTGGCAAAGCTGCCATCGGTGAAAAATGTCTCCTGAAAGCCATTTCCGTGAATAACCAGGATACCATGAGCCGGGATCATCTGGCCCGGTATTATGTCAAGAAGAAGGAATATAAAAAAGCCCAGAAGATTTATATGGATATCCTTCGGCTCAGCATGCGGTATTTCGGTACGGCCACACGTTTGGGGGAAACCATGTTGATGAGCGGATACCGGATGGAGGCCCTTGAGTTATTTGCCAAGGTTATCGGAAAGTCAAAACGGAATTCGGTTCTGCGGGAGAAAATAATCAATACCTGTCTGGAATATCATGAAAATGACTTCGCCGTGCGCCTTATGGAAGAGTCGCTTCTGGAAAACCCATCTAATTACGATCTCATGTATAAGGCGGGGATGGTCTACTATGACTCCGGCGATTTAGAGAAAGCTCTGTCCTATTTCCGGAACATCGATTCCCAAAGAAAAGGGGATGTTGCTGCTAAACTGCAGATTGCACGGATTCATTATGTCAATCGGCGCATCATTGAAGCGGACGACTATCTGCGGCAGGTACTTCGCCTGGATCCGAAAAATAAGGACGCCTTGTCCCTGAGGCAGGAATTTTAAAGAACGAAAGCCGTATTTACCTCGTATATGTTCTCACTTCAAACCTATTCTTCATCCGGTGCATTCTTAACCCGGCTGAATGCCTGAACAACAACGGTTACAAGATTAGGATGGGGTTCCGTCTGCCACATGGTTGATAGACGAGGCCATGTATCCCGCACCGAATCCGTTATCAATATTCACCACGGCGATATTGGAACTACAGGAGTTGAGCATCCCCAGCAGAGCGGTCATTCCGTTAAAGCTGGTGCCGTATCCGATGCTGGTGGGTACGGCAATGACCGGGGCCTGAACCATTCCACCAACCACGGAAGGTAAGGCCCCTTCCATGCCGGCAGCAACCACGATGACACTGGCGGATTCAAGCAGACCCTTATGGGCAAAGAGCCGGTGGATGCCTGCCACACCGACGTCGAACAGGGTTTCAACCCGGTTGCCCATGGCCCGGGCGGTCAGGGCCGCTTCTCTGGCCACAGGAATGTCTGAGGTACCTGCGGAGACGATCAGAATCGTACCGATACCGGTTAGCTTGGGCTCGTTTTTTTGGATACGGAGCAGTCTCGCATCGCTGAAATACTCGGCGTCACTGAATCTGTCGAGGAGTGGCGCCGCTTTTTCAGCATCAATCCGGGTAACCAGGATAATATCTTCCCGGTCTTCCATGCGCTCTAATATCCCCAAGATCTGTTCGCTGGTTTTCCCCTGGCCGAAGATGACCTCAGGAAATCCTTTTCTCAGGGATCTGTGGTGGTCAATATGGGCGAAGCCAATGTCTTCAAATGAAAGATGTTTGAATTGAGTTTTGGCAGCGTCTACATCCAGGTCGCCGCTGGCGACCTGGTTTAAAATGCGGGTCAAGGTTTCCGGATTCATATGGGTCCTGCTAATTGATAGGTTTTCGAAGGGTCAGTTGAATTTCTCAGGGTTTAATTCTGTCGCCTGAGCCAGGCAAGTCCTTTGCCTGATTTGTCCCCTTTTTCGGCATCCTCTTCCGATTCGGGTTTGGTCGCGGCTGCAGCCGGTTTTTTGGCCGGTGCCGCTGTTGTTGTCGCCCGGCTGGCGCCCCATTTATAGTAGCCGAATTTACAATAGCCCTGAACATTGTTGAAACGGGCATCTATATTCTTCTGAATGGGGATGACGTTGCCCTCGATCCGGGGAATCAGATGTTCGGCCAGGGGAACGGAACCGCCACCGGACAAGACTATGGAATCAATGTCCCAGTCGTTTTCCCAAAGCCGGTTCAGATCTTCGGCAATGGCCGATGCCGATGTGGTATATACCCGTTTCTTGAGGTTGGCAATATTGTATTCCTTGCCTTTTATTTTGATCATACCGGACTCGACAAATTTAAATATCCGGTAGAGTTCAATATTGATGTTACTTTCCTGGCGGAGTTTATTGGCGATGACGGAAAAGCATTTGGAAATACCGGTGTCCATGGTGGACGATCCCCGCTCAATGTATTGCAGGTGATCAAATATTGAGACATCGGTTGTCTTAAATCCGATGTCCACCACGCCGAGTTTCGAGCCGGCCAGTGTACGGTCCGTGATTTTTCCTTTTTCATCGAAAATGAGGTTAAAAATAGAGCCGATGGGTTGGGGAATCACGTGTACTTTGTCAATATTGATTCGTCGGGTATCATCCTGCCCGTTCTGGTTGTGGTAGGTGATTTCGTGGGTTCCCCGTATCATGTCCTTCAACCGCCGGGTATCCCTTTTAAGATATCCCACCGGCAGCCCTGTGACGACGTTGATGGGGCCGGTGGTATTGGTACAGAGTCCGGCAGCGGTAATGGCAAGGATCTTGATAAAATCTTCAATCAATTTTTCCTGGTCCAGGGTGAATTCAGGGATATTGGATTGAAGTTCCGCATAACTGCCCAGAAAATAGGACTTGTCGTTAAGGGTGATATGCAGATTTGACGTGGCGGTGGCATCTCCCAGCGAGGCCCGGAACTGAATATCAGCGGCATCACCGATCAGGGATTTAAATATCACAGAATTTTTGCCGTTGTAGGCCTTGGTAAATCCGAAACCAACATCAATTCCCACTATTTCCATTCCGAAACCTCCTGAATTGTTTATTGGGGTCGCCTTAGAACCGCGGCAGCTTCATGGGAAGATACCATCGGCAGCGCTGCCACGTCAAGAAATAAGGCGCAATTGGGCATGGGCACCGCAATGGGCACTGTATCCAGTTACAATCGCTGCCGGTGCAGCTCGGGTTTACCGGTATGGAAATACCAGGCTGACCGGAAGCGATTGGAAGTAAATTCGCGGTTGCGCTGAATGATACGGTCCGCTTATTTGTTGACTTCTAAGTCATCTTTTTCAAGGGCGTCTTTGGCACTCTGCTGATAGGCGATGATATTCTCTTTTACCTTGGCATCGGACAATGCAAGAATCTTTGCAGCGGCAAGGGCGGCATTTTTCGGATCGATAACGGTCATGGGTGCCACAAATGAAGGCATCCTGAGGCTTGAGTAGATGTCTCCACCGGCAAAGCTTGAACTGTAAGGCGGGCAGGCAATGACGGGGCAAAAGGTCTGGGCGTCGGTAAATCCGCTCAGTGCATTACTCCGGCCGGCCACAGTGATGAATACCACAGATTCTTTCTCATACTCTTTGATCAATTCGTAACACTTCATGGGGACCTTGTGGGCAGAGGCCACCCGGGAAACGCTTTCCACACCGAGTTTATCCAGCGTACCTGAAATCTTCTGACACCACTCCAGGTCACTTTTTGATCCCATGATAATAACAACTTTGCTCATACGTCTTCTCCTGTTCTATTGGCTATACTGTTTTATATTTTTATACGGTCTTTTATTTATCCCGCATCATTACCCTAATAAATAAAATTATTGCTCGGCTTGCAGGCTTTTTTACATATTATCAATGGATTGTCCACCCCGTAAATTGTCCATCCCCTTGACTGTACAATAGTGTTCTTTGGGGTGAAGATACGTTGCGGAACTGATTCTGCCTTGCGGGAAATAGTGAAATGGGGTAATAGAGGTCCGGATTTATTCGAGAATGAGCCATGAAAAAAGATACGGTATTTGCAGAAAAACAAACCACATTGACCCCGTTCCGCTTTAACCGGAAAGTGGCGGAGGTCTTTGATGATATGCTGGTCCGGTCCGTTCCCTTTTACGGAGAGTCCTTAAAGCAACAGGCAAGGATCACACACAGGTATTACCAGGAGGATACCCGGATCTACGATCTGGGGTGTTCCCACGGTAATTTAGGAATACTTGTCAGGGACGTATTTGACGGTGAACCATTTACCATGATCGGGGTGGACAACTCAAAACCGATGATCGACAGGTATAAAAAACGCCTGCTGGATGGGGACCCCGATAAAGACGGGAATAGAATCCACCTGGTATGCGGCGGCCTGGAAGATCTCAAAATCGAAAATGCTTCTGTGGTTCTCATCAATCTGACCCTTCAGTTCCTTGCCCCGGAGATGCGGGACGGACTTATCCGCTCCATCTGGAAAGGACTTGAACCCGGCGGTATTCTGCTGCTCACTGAAAAAACGGAGCATCCGGACCCGGGTTTATGTGATTTGGAGCTTGACTTCTACCGGCAGTTTAAGCGGGAAAACGGATATTCTGATCTTGAAATCAGCCAAAAACGGGATGCGCTGGAAAAGGTGCTGATCCCAGAACCTGTTGCGGTCCACGAGGAACGCATAGGCTCCGCCGGATTTTCCCAGTTTAACGTCTGGCTGAAGTGGTTTAACTTCACCTCCATGATAGCAATAAAATAAAGATAGCAATTAAATAACGCCCTCTTTTTGAAAGTGCGACAATATAACGTATGGAACGATTTTTAGCCCATCATCGGGAATTCCGGTTTGACCAATACTATTCCCAGTTGTCTGCCGTTGTCCGCCAACGACGTGAATTCCTGGACAATGCCAAAGGCAATTTTTTACGATTTAAGCAGGTGGTTGACACGCTGCCGGACCTGTCTCCCACTGATGTGGACCTGGATGCAAAGGCGGTTCGCGTGGGCAGAGAAAACGACCTGAACACAGAAACGGCCTGGTCGCTTGCAGAAGGACTTAAAAATTTATGTCCCTGGCGGAAGGGGCCGTTCAACCTTTTTGACGTTGATATTGATACCGAATGGCAGTCCTGGATGAAATGGGATCGCCTCGTTCCCCACCTGCCGTGCCTTAAAAACAGAAAGATTCTTGATATCGGGTCTTCCAACGGGTACTACATGTTTCGACTGGCCCACCACAAGCCTCTTTTTGTGCTGGGTCTCGAGCCCCAAAGCTCTTTCTACTTTCAATACCTGGCCGTCCAGAAGTATTTAAAACAGGAGAATGTTTTCTGTCTGCCGATTCCATATCATGAACTGCCGGCCATGGACCGCTACTTCGATCTGGTTTTCTGCATGGGAATTCTTTATCACCGCAAATCACCGGTGGAAATGTTGAAACAGATCCATGACAGCCTAAGAAAGGGTGGGGAAATCGTTCTTGAAAATCTGGTGATTGAGGGCAGGAACGATCTTTGCCTGTTTCCTGTGGACCGCTATGCAAAAATGCGGAACGTTTTTTTTATCCCGGACCTGGGTGCCATGGAATCATGGCTGGCACGGGCGGGGTTCACAAATATCCGATGTGTAGACGTGAGCACCACCACCCTGGATGAACAGCGGAAGACAGAATGGATCCAGACCGAGTCCCTGGCGGACTTTCTGGATCCGGAAGATCCGACAAAGACAGTTGAAGGGTATCCGGCACCGGTACGGGCGGTGTTTATGGCTCAAGCCCGGGGATAACCCTCCACTCAAAAATTATTGACGCGTCCTGTTCGTTGACAGGTCCGGGGTTAGAGTTTTACCGGATCTGTTTGAAAGGTGGTGGCCCAGGTGGCACCGTTTTCTTTGAAAAATGCGACCCCGTCCAGATATCCCACATCCCCGGCACCCTCGTGGGGTAGTCCGAGTTTGAACTCTTTGATGGGAAAGATGTTCCAGTCATGGGATATGCAGACGGATGCCGCGGGACCATCGGTTTTATCAAGTTCGTCCAGCCGGTCCAGCATAAAATCCGTCAGCACATTGGCCGTACGTTCGGGATCTTCCATCACGGTGTCATCAATTTCACGGTCGAACCAGGAACGGATGAAGGCCGTGCCTCCTTTGGCCATCATCAACTCCAGTGCCTTACCGATATCTTTGATATAAAAGGGGGCAAGGGTATGACTGGTGACGGTGTGGGCCAATTCAGTATCATTGGCCATGGTAAATCCCTTATCCACCAGGTAGGCTGTTTCAATACATCTGCCGAAATGGCTGGCAAAAAGTCTCGGTGGCAAGACAGCAGGTAGGCCTATCCCCAGATCAAGGGCGAAGGTTTTGCCGGAATCGGTCAATCCCATAAAGGGCTCCATCATGGGATCTTTGCAATAATGGCGATCCGAATGCCTTAATATCAGTGACATCTTGGTAATACCGCGATCCATCAGGACTGTGATGGTATCCAGGGTCTCTTTTGATCTTAAATCGTATTTACGTTCCATAATTTGTTCCCTGATTGGTGTTCGGCTTTTGTCCGGTATTTACTTCTCTCAGGTGCCGGATGGGGTTTGGGATTTTCATTGAACAGGTTTCATATCCTATGATATATGAGCTGTCAATTAATATAGATGTGATATAGATGAAATTGATGCTACAAATTGATGCTACAAATTGATCTTGCCGGCCGGGCCACTGCCGTTTTACCTGTGTGGCCAAAAAAACAAACCGCTACAGGGGGATGACATGTCAAAGGAAATCAGTATTATCGGTGTGCCCATGGATTTCGGCCAGATGCTTCGTGGGGTGGATATGGGGCCGGCAGCGCTGAGGTATACTGGTCTTGTTTCCCGGCTTCGTGATTTGGGACACAAGGTCATCGATGAAGGGGATGTCTCCATCCCGATCCGTGATGCGGACCGCGAGGTGGCCCATGATAAATTTGTGGGTGAAATCACCCAGATCTGCCAGTCCATTTACGATACCGGCAGCCGGGTGGCGGCCCAAGGCCGCTTTCCCTTGTTTTTGGGAGGAGATCACTCCATTGCCGTAGGAACCGTGGCCTCGGTTGCTGAAAATGAACCTGTGGGGCTGATCTGGGTGGACGCCCACGGTGATTTCAACACCCCTGATACCTCTCCCTCCGGAAATATTCACGGCATGCCCCTGGCAGCGTTGATCGGTGAGGGGCACGACTCCCTGGTAAACGTGGGCAAGCCCGGCATGAAGGTGCACCCGGATAATGTGGTGATGATCGGGCAGCGGGATCTGGATCCTGCGGAAAGCCGGCGGATAAAGAAGTCCGGGATCACCATATTCACCATGAGGGACATTGACGAGCAGGGGATCTCCACCATCGCTTCAAAGACCATAATGAAATTTGCCCATCTCAAGCGGGTTCACCTGACCCTGGACATGGATGCCCTGGATCCGGTTGAAGCTCCCGGTGTCGGCACCCCGGTCCCCGGCGGGATCAGCTACAGGGAAGCCCACCTGTTGATGGAAATACTCTCAGACTCGGGCAAACTTGCCTCCATGGATCTGGTGGAAGTCAATCCCATTCTGGACGTGGCCAATAAAACCGCAGAACTGGCCGTGGAATTGACCCTTTCCGCCCTGGGAAAAAGCATCTTGTAAGGGACTGAGCCGCCCTTGTCCCTGCACGATTATATCAATGCCCTGAAATCCTACAAGGGATTCAGCGGTGACATCGTCTGCCACAGAACGCGGGAAGCCGGCCCTGCGGTTTACGCCCCGAACCATATGGCCTTGGGCCTTTCCAACGATCTGTCCCCCCTTTTGGAAGACATGGGGATAGACCGGCTGTACATTCACCAGGCCGAGGCCATCCGTCAGATCCGGCAGGGTATTCATACCGTTGTGGCCACCCCCACGGCCTCCGGTAAAAGTATGATTTACAACCTGCCGGTGATTGATACGCTGCTGTCTGATCCCGGTG
>JAKSBB010000810.1 GCA_022361315.1 Desulfobacterales bacterium | reverse complement strand
CCGGAGTTCACAAGGGTGGCCAGTTTATCCCTGGCCGCTTTGAACTCGGCACTGGTGCCGGGGCGGCCGCTGACGTTTTCGGACAGCTTGGCGGTTTTCTTCGGGTCTGCTGACAGGGCGGAAACGATATCCACCCAGTCCAGTGCGTGCAGGTGGTAAAAATGAACGATATGGTCATGCTGGTACTGGGCGCCGTGAAGCAGGTTCCGGATCAGCCTGGCATTCCCGGGGATGGTAATGTTGCAGGCCGCTTCCACCGCCCGGACCGATGACAGGGCATGGATGTATGTACATACGCCGCAGGACCGCTGGACAAAATGATGGGCGTCCCTGGGGTCGCGTCCCTTCAGCATCATTTCAATGCCCCGGAACATCTGGCCGGAACTCCAGGCATCCTTTACTTTGCCGTTTTCAACTTCCACCTCGATTCTCAGGTGGCCTTCTATACGCGTAATGGGATCAATAAGGATTCTTTTCCCCATAATAATTTCCTTTCACTTGTGGTCTGGTATTAAGATTCTTCGTAAAACGGTGTCATGGTATCCCAGAAGTCCGGTTCGCTGCAGCCGATGCAGGGATGGCCGGCCTGGATGGGGAAACTGGTGCCGTTGTTAAATTTGACCGTAGGACAATTATTATAGGTTTCAGGCCCCCTGCACCCCAGTTCGTAGAGGCAGTATCCCATCTCCGCTTCCTTGGAACCGAATTCGGACACAAAGTTGCCCTCTTCATAATGGTTGAGCCGGGGGCAGTTGTCGTGGACGGATTCGCCGTAGGCAAACATGGGGCGGCCGTATTCGTCCAGTTCCATGGCCTCATTGTTCAGGTATTTGACAATGGTGCCCAGAAGGTTGAGGGGGTTGGTGGGGCAGCCCGGGAGGTTGATGGCTTTGATGCCTAAAGCATCGTTGACGCCCTTGTAACCGCCGGGGTTCGGTGCTGCAGCGGCAACACCGCCGTAGGCCGCACAGGTGCCGATGGTGATGGTGGCGGCTGCATGGGGGATGACTTCCTTGGCGATTTCAAGGAAGGTTCTGCCGCCGACTTTGCCGTATGCCCCGTTATAGGCCGTGGCAATGGCGCCTTCCACCACGCAGACAAATTTGCCGTCATATTTCTTGACGGCATTGTGGAGATTCTCCTCTGCCTGATGACCGGAGGCCGCCATGATGGTTTCATGGTATTCAACGCTGATGGTTTCGAGAATCAGGCTGCCCACATCCGGTGTTCTTAAGAATGCCTCGGAGCATCCCGTGCACTCACCGAAATGGAGCCAGATAACTGCGGGCCGAAGTGCCGCCGCCTTTTCAATCTTCGCCGCCACCTGCCCCACAAGGCTGTGTGACAGCCCCATGCTGACGGTCAACGCTGAACAATACTTGAGAAAGTCTCTTCGTGAGACCCCTTTTTTTTCAAGGCTTTTATAAAAGTCTTGTTTTTTCATCGCACCTCCATGCTGTTCTTTGATTTCGTACCAAAATTCATAGCGTCCTATCATTACATAGATCGTCACAGGGCAAGAGCGCAAATTGATAGTTCCGATTGCTCTTTCATATATCATAGACCCTGCCAATAGGTGTGTCCGGGTTATGTCTTGACAGATGGTAAAAAGGGTTCCATATTGTGCGTTTAATGTGAAGCGGCGAAAGACCGGAATCAATGATATCCAGAGTATTAAACAGGGTTTACCATAAATTTGTACGGCCCACGGACCCCGGGCTTTTCATCACCCGGTATGCAGGGAAATCCACCGTATGTTGTCTGGCCGCAATGGGCGTCGCCATGGCCCTCTCCCTGGAGGGGCAGATGCTGTTGTGGTGGCTCATCGGTTCCCTGTGCACCTTGATATTCCGAACGGGCAGTACCCTGAAGCGGCGTAAAATGTATTCCCTCATTCTTCTGGGGACGGTTTCGGTAACCGTGCCCGTTGCCGCAACAGCCGCAGGCCATCCTTTTTTGAGTCTTGCCTTTGTTTTCATTCTTTCATTCGTCTGCTTTCTGGTTGCATCCATGGGCGTGTCTGCATCCACCCTCGGCATTGGCTGTCTCGTGGCTTCCATGATATCCGTTTTTGAACCTGCCGGCACCGGGCCGGCACTGATTCGGTCCCTATGCCTGTTGGGGGGCGGCGCCATTGCCTTCTGGGTGAATTTTTATCTCTGGCCCTTTGATCCCAATAAGGCGCTGCTCTCATCGGCCCGCCTGGCGGTTGAAGATATGGGCACCTTATTTGACGGGCTTTCCGCCCGTATCCGGAATCCCAGGGTGACTGACGCCAGCCTTGATTATATGAGTGCAGAAGCCATGGCTTCCATAAGGCGCTACAGAATTTTCATGGAAAGTTTCAACATAGATCCGCTCAAAGGCAGCGCTTTTTCGGGAGGTGCCGGTATCTATTACTTCGGCCTGGTCCGGTTGTACGAATCCCTGGTGGGGTTGTCCCAGCATATTGGTTTCTGCGATGACAGGCCGGACTTTGATATGTTAAAACACGGATTTGATTCGGCAGCCTCCGGTATCACAGGTGCCTTTGACGCTTTTGCGGAGATGAGATCAGCCACCTATGTCCGGCCGGATTTCGATCCTGTATTTGCGGATATCGAAAAAATCCAGGAGACCCTCGTGGAGATGAAGGGATACCAGCCCGGCGAAGAGGCCCAGGAGCAATTCATGGAAGCCTGGGGGGCGGTTTATGAACTGAAAAGCGTCGCCCGGGAGCTTCGGCACATGATGGCCCTGGCGGACCAGCGATTCAGCCTGAAGGCGGATACACATGGCATTTGAACCCTTATCGCGCCTTATGGGCGAACTGCGTCCCGGATCTCCGTTGTTCCGCCATGCCCTGCGGGCAGCCGTTGCCATCACTGCCGCTGTGGTCCTGGTCCGGCAACTGAAACTTCACCACGCCCTTTGGGTACCGATCACCGTACTGGTGGTCATGCGGCCTTCCCTGGGAGGCACCCTGAATATCAGCTGGCGGCGAATGGCCGGAACCCTGGCAGGGGTGATCCTGGGGGTACTGCTGGCATACCTGCACCTGCCTGCCTTTGCCGTGGCAGGGCTGGCCTTTGCGATGCTTTTCTGGATGTTCTATTTCAAAGACCGGAATTACATCATATTCAT
>JAKSBB010000638.1 GCA_022361315.1 Desulfobacterales bacterium | reverse complement strand
TTTCCTGGGTGATGGTGGATGGCAGCGTCAGGGTGCTGGCCGGTGAACTGGTACAGGCAGGCCCGGAAAAAGAAATGCCGCCTGTCCGTCAGGGTCGGAACGGACAGGCGGCTGGATAATGTTTGCCAAGGAGATGGGGTTTGTTTATTGAGAAACAACATCCTTCATTATCCAAAAAAGCAATGGTGACTATTTATCGCCGGTGCTGCATTTGTGTCAAATATATATTCTTTTATGGGTTAAAAAAATCCAATATCGACTTATACTAACCAAAATTAACTTTGATGCGATCCCTGCCCCCTGGACCTGTGCCCTGAATTCGATAATCCCGGTTCCGGGGTTGTACTGCACGGCCATAACGATTATAAGATATGAAAACCTGGGAGATCACGGCCGCCGTCACGGGGCTGTATAATTGTAATGACGTATTGGGGGGTGCAGGGACGAATCGGACAAAGACTTCAGGACCGGCATCTGATCCGCCATGTTTACAGACATCAGTGACATATCCGTTTATTATGAGCGTTACGGTACAGGGCTTCCCCTGATCTGTATCCACGGGTACGGGGTGGACAATCGTTCCCTCAAAGCCGGGATGGAAGATGCCTGTGAGGGAACGAAGGGATTTGAACGCATCTATTTCGACCTGCCGGGGATGGGGCAGTCCGGTAGCGGTAATGGGGTGATAAGTTCGGATGATATGCTGGAGGTGACCTTTCAGTTTATCGACAGCGTTATCGGGCCCGACCGGCCTTTTGCCCTGGCCGGATACTCCTACGGCGGGTATCTGGCGCGCGGGGTGCTGGCCCGTATGCCGGAGCGGGTGCGGGGGGTGATGCTCCTCTGCCCGGTGATCCGGTTCCGGCGTCAGAACCGCCGTCTGCCTGAATTTGTCTGCTGTGAACGGGACCAGGCTTTTGTGGATAATCTGACGCCGGCGCAATTTGCCGCCCTGGATCAGTTTGTCACCATCCAGACACCTGAGGTATGGGCGAAGTATCAACAGCAGATTCATCCCTCATTGACGCTTTCCGACACCGTGCTGATGACTCGGATCCGGGACACGGAACTCTCCGTGGATCCGGATACCGCAGATATTCCTGTTTACCCGGGACCGGCCCTGGTGCTGCTGGGCCGGTATGATGTCTCTGTGGGGTATGAGGATGCCTGGAAGATCCGCCACAGGTTCCCGGACGGGGACTTTGTGATTCTGAGCCGGGCCGGCCATCTCCTGCATATGGAACAGCCCGGCATGTTCCGGGCCCATGTCCGCACCTGGCTGGACCGGGTGAATCCCTTCACTGGGTCTGTTTCAGGCTAAGGGATATTCAATATACCGGGCAACGGTTTCCGCCTGTTCCCGGCCGTAGAGCAGGCCCACCATGTAAAGACTCATATCGATGCCCGCCGCCACCCCGGCCGACGTCACGATTTTACCGTTGTCCGTAAACCGTTGATACCGGACCACCTCGGCATCCGGGGCCAGACTTTCCAGTTCTTCGAAAATCTCATGGTGGGTGGTGGCACGCAGCCCTTTCAACAGGCCGAGTTTTGCCAGCAACAAAGATCCGGAGCACACCGACATGATGTGGTCGCAATTGCCGGCTGCCTGGCTGATCCAAGTGAGAACAGTGTTGTTTTCCAGAAGGGCCCGGGTGCCGACACCGCCGGGGATTACCAGATAATCCGGTTGCGGTGCCGTTTCAATGGTATGGTCCGGCACCACCCGGAGCCCGTTTTTTGCCTTGAGGGTTCCCGGGGTTTCTCCCAGGGTAAACACGTTGAGCCGCAGATCTTCGTTCAATTCGTTGAATACGGAAAAGACTTCAAAGGGGCCTGCGAAATCCAGGACTTCAACGTCCGGGAAGATTAAAATAGCCAGGTTTTTTTTAAGGGTAGGGGTTGCATTGGTTTCTGTCATGGGTGTCTCCTTTTGAGGGCATACCGTATGGATCATGGCGTGTATGGACAGGCCGCCTACCGGCCGAACCGCTTCCGGTACAGATGGGGCAGGACGTTCAGCTGCCGCTTGAAGGCCCGCCGCATCATCTCTTCATCCCTGAACCCGCTGTCCCTGGCAATCTCCTTGAACCCCGTGTCCCGGGTTTCAATCTGCTGAGCTGCCAGTTCCACCCGCATTTTTTCCACGAACTTTCCCGGTGTCATTCCGGTTTCTTTCTTGAAGGCCCGGGAAAAGTTCCGCTGACTCATGGCGCAGCGCAAGGAGAGCGCATCCACGGAAAGATCCGTTGCCGGATTTTTCTCTATCCAGCCCAAAATCTCACCCAGCCGGCCTTTGGCCGCAGTTTGCCGGGCCAGAGTGCTGCTGAACTGGGATTGTCCGCCCTGGCGTTTCATGAAGACCACGAGTTGTTTGGCGATAAAGAGGGACAGGTCCCTGCCGTGGTCCTCCTGAACCATTGCCAGGGCCAGGTCGATACCGGCGGTGACCCCGGCAGAGGTGTATACCGGTCCGTCCTTTACGAAGATGCTGTCCGGCACCACATCAATTTGTGGGTGGGCTGCCGCAAGATCCTGTGCTTCGGACCAGTGGGTGGTGGCACGACGGCCGTCGAGAATGCCTGAGGCTGCCAGAATCGTTGCTCCGGTGCAGACGGAAGCCAGGCGGTTGACACGGGGGGCGCGGGATTTTAAGAAGGCCAGAATATCCGGTTTCAGGGCTGCCCGGTCGGAATCGGCACCGCCGGCCACCAGCAGGGTGTCCAGTTCCGGCAGGTCTTCATCCCCGAATCCGTGGTCCGCCACAAGGCTGATTCCGGCGGAGGTTCTAACCGGTCCCCGGGATTCGGCGATCAGGTGGAGCGCGTATGCGGGCGCTTCCCCCGGGGTGTCTTTCCGGAGCCGCCGTTCCGCCTGGGAGAACACCTCCATGGGACCGGTGATGTCCAGGATCTGTGCACCTTCATAAATGATCTGTCCGATATGCCGTGTTATCATCGTTTTCCTCCGTGGGTACATCTTTCCAGAAAGCCTCTGTGGCCGCAATGACAAAGACCCTGCAAAAACAGACAAAAAAGCCCCGGCCAATGGTATCATCAGCCGGGGCTTCCGTGTGGGTGTCAATGCGCCCGGGTTTAAAAAAACGGGCGCATGTCGTGCAAGGTTAGCCCATGGGCACCAAAGCGCCGGGGCCCACTTTCCACATACCGTCTTCCTTGACCAGGGGCAGGGTGGTTTCAAAGTTGTGCTCGTCGATCAGGCCGAACACCCATCCCACCATCCGGAATACAGGATTGATGGACCGCAGGGCAGAGGTATTGACTCTGACGGTGGCCGTATCTTCTGTCTGTTCCACCACTTCGGTTTTAATGAGGAGGGGATGCATCTTCAGATAGCTTATCTTATAGCCGCGGCCTCTGGCTTCGGCTTCTTTTTTGTTGAAGAAGAGTTCCACCATATCCACTTCGTTTTCATCGGTCCGGGCGTCCGTACTTAGGTAATCCCCAATGGAAGCATCCAGTGTGTAGTAGGCGTGGGTGAATCCTTTGGCTGCGGATTCGGGGGTGTTGCCTCCTTCTGCCAGTGCCTTGGGTGCGCTAAAGCCCAAACAGATAATCAGGGCGGCCAGAAGGCAAGTCAGTCTGGAAATGTGTGTCATGTTTCAGTCTCCTTTGTTGTCGGTTTTCTTTAATTATTTTAGAACCTAATAGCAAATACGTTGCTAATATTCAATGGGTTGGCGGCGGAGAGGGAATCGTCCTCTTGCCATCCGGATCACGGATTTTGACTCTCCTTTTTCCTGCGGGTGTCAATCTGTGCCACCGCCCTCACCGGAGACCCATCCGCCTGTGCCAGGGGGATCGGAAAACAGGAAAACAACAGCCGGTCTGCCGGCAGTTCGTCCAGATTGGTGAGGTTTTCCACAATGACCATGTCGTTGCCCAGAAGGGTGTGGTGTACGGGGTAGTCGCGGCTGTTCATCTTATCGGCGGAGATGGTGTCCAGGCCGATGCCCTTGAGATCGAAACGGGTCAGCCATTGGGCGGCTCCGGGGGTAAGTACGGGGAAATGATCAAAATATTCCGGGGTGCCCCAAAAGCGGTACCAGCCGGTGTGCAGCAGGAGGTAATCGCACCCTGAGATCCGGTCTTCAAAAGGGGTAAGGGCTGCGGTACGGATCAGGGCGTCCGGTTCATTCCCGGCATCACGGAAATCCAGCACCAGGGCACTGCCGTGAAAGTGGTTGATATCAATCCGGTCCAGGGTTTTGCCGTCCCGGATCATGTGGGCCGGTGCATCCATGTGGGTGCCGGTGTGGGAATAAAAGGTCAGTTTTTTTTCATAGAAACCGTTTTTTTCAACGGTGGCCGTGACGCGCAACTCCGGCTGCTCCGTACCTGGAAATACCGGCATGTCCTGGGTCATGGGATGGCTGAGATCAATTATCATGAAAATCCGTTAGCAAATTCTTTCAAGTGTTGTGGATGAGGCGCCTTTTATCCCTGAACGCTTGGCCCGGATAATCTGGGCAATAATGGATACCGCGATCTCTGCAGGGGTTTCGGAGTTGATGGACAGTCCTATGGGTGAATGGACTTTTTCCAGAGACGCATTGCTGAATCCCCGTTCCCTGAGATGTGCGTAAATGGTATCCCGTTTTCTGCGGCTGCCGATCATACCGATGTAGGCCGCCTTTGTGGCAAGGGCCTGTTCCAGTACGACTTCATCATGGAGGTGACCCCGGGTCATGATAACAATATAGCTGTGTTCATCCGGTGTGAGCCCGTCAAAGCAATTTCTAAACTCCGGAACCGAAACCACGGAACGGGCGTGGGGAAAGCGTTCTGCATTGGAAAAGGCTTCTCTGTCGTCCACAATCACGCAGGGCATGTCGATGAGGTGGGCCATTTCCGCCAGGGCGTATCCCACGTGGCCGCCGCCGAAAATATAAAGAACCGGAACGGGGGCCAGGGTTTCTGCGATAATGGTTTCTCCGTCACCTGTAAGACAGCCAACACCGCCCTGCATGCTGTTTCCTATAATTGTGCGCAGTTCCGGCGGCAGATTCTTTTCGTCGACCGGCTGTTTTTTTGTCACAGAGAATTTATCGTCTGCTTCCGGTGCTAAGGTGGTCACGAGTGTTAACCTGCTGCCCTTACGCTCTGCCTCTGCCATTTGGTCCAGCGTTTCCCTGATATCGGCAGGGCATTGTGGGCCAAAAATCTCTATCCAGACCCGAAGCTCACCACCGCAAACCATATCCATACCGGATTTCAGATCCTGGTTCAGAATATAGTCTTTGATCAAAGAACCGGAAGCGGTATCGTCTTTCAGCATATCAGCGCAGGTGTCAATGACCTGGGCTTCTATCAGTCCGCCGCCGATGGTTCCCCGGATGGATTTGTCGGAAAACACGATCATTCTGGTGCCGGAGGTTCTCGGTGTGGAGCCGTGGCTGGAAAGGATGGTGGCCAGGGCAAAGGGCCTTTTTTCGGCCATCAGGGCCGATATGGTTTGATATAGCTGTTTCATGGGCATGATATAGCTTAATAGGTGGTCTGACTGCAAGAAAAACAATTCCTTGCTATTGCTGCATTTCTTCTCCATAATTTTTGGGTGATCCCCGGATCAATGCGGATATTTGAGTGTCAATGCAGTGTAAAAAGGATGCCAGGAAAATGACCGATCCCGTAACCCGTGACAATACGCTTCATGACTATCTGATGGTCCACGCTCCGGTGCTGTTTATGGAGCTGGATACGGAAGGCTGTATCCTTAAGATGAACCGTGCCGCAACGGAAGTGTTCGGCGACGTCGGGAAGATGCGTTTATTCGCTGAACTCCTGGTTGATTTTTCCCACAGCTTTGATCTGTCCGCAGCTTTGGACGAAACTGGCCTGAAACTGATGAGTCTTGTGGGTGAAAACGGGGAACCCCAGAGCTTTCGGCTGCGATTTGTCAGGGAAGGGAACCGTATTCTGGTCATGGGCCATACCGATGTTGAAGATGCCTCGCTCATGCAGGGAGAAATCGTTCGTTTGAATCAGCAGCTCAACAATCTGACCCGGGATCTCCAGAAGAAAAATGCCCGGCTTAAACAGGCCCTGGACCATGTAAAACAGCTCCAGGGCATCATCCCCATCTGTATGCACTGCCATAAAATAAGAAACGATGAACAGATCTGGGAGCAGTTGGAAGCCTATCTGGACGAGCATACCGATGCCCAGCTCAGCCACGGCATCTGCCCGGACTGCATGGAAAAATACTACCCCGACATAGATTAACATTTCAGGATTGAGACGAATGGCATACCAGTGGCAAGCGAAACGTTTTGATGAGTTGACGACCAGGGAACTTTACGACCTGCTGAAGTTGAGAACCGATGTCTTTGTGGTGGAGCAGACCTGCCCCTATCCCGAACTGGATGGAAAAGACGATCATCCCGATACCATTCACCTGTGGCATACAGGTGAGGACGGTAAGGTGGCTGCCTGCCTGAGATTGCTGGCCCCGGGTGTTTCCTACGGCGGTGTGAGCATGGGGCGGGTGGCGGTCCATAAGTCCTACCGGGGTGCCGGACTGGCCCATGCCATGGTGGACAAGGGGATTGAACTGGCCGGCAGGGCCTGGCCCGGAAAAAAAATTGAAATCGGTGCCCAGGAGTATCTGACCGCGTTCTATAAATCCCATGGATTCCGCGTGATGAGCGCTCCTTACCTGGAAGACAATATCCCTCACATTGACATGGCATTGAACCAGACTTAGTCTTAATACCGTTGCAGTTTAGGCCGTCCGCTGCATTGCGTACCGCAAAAAATGTCAGATCAAACCCGGGGTATTGCCCATGCTCGAAATTTCAAACAAGGTCCGGATTCCGGAGTCCAATGTCACGGTTCAGGCCATCCGGGCCCAGGGGCCGGGTGGACAGAACGTAAACAAGGTGGCGTCTGCCGTTCATCTGAGATTTGATATCCGGGCATCGGATCTTCCGGAATTCTACAAGGAACGGCTGCTGGCCTATAGTGACAAGCGTATCACCCGGGACGGTATCATCATCATTAAAGCCCAGGCCTTCCGCAGCCGGGAAAAAAACCTGGCGGACGGCATGGGCCGTCTGGTTGAGCTTATCCGGTCGGCGGGCAAACAGCAGAAAAAAAGGAAAGCCACCCGGCCCACCCGGGCCGCAAAGAAACGGCGGCTGGATTCAAAGGCCAGGCATTCCAGAACAAAGGCCCTGCGAAAAAAAATCGACTACTGATATAAAAAATCAAGGAGAAGTGCCATGACTTCAGACCTTTTCTCTCCCTTCACCATCAACGAATTTACGTTTAAAAACCGGCTGGGCGTCGCCCCCATGACACGGATGTCTGCAGGGGGTGAAAGCATTCCCCGGCAGGATGTCCTGGATTTTCTGGTGACCCGGGCAAAGAACGGGGCCGGCCTGGTGTATACGGAAGCCATTGTGACGGATTATGAAAGTGCGCAGGGGTATCCGGGCCAGGCCAGAATTCTGAACCAGGCACAGGTGGACGCCTGGTCAAAGGTAACGGATGACATCCGCAGCCACGGTGCCGTTTCCATTCTCCAGGCCTTTCACTGCGGCCGCATGGCCTATGAGGGTGTCAATCCGGCCAATCGGATCATTGGCCCCAGCCCCGTTGCACCGGAGCAGGACAATCCCATGACCGGGAAACCTTACGATATCCCCACTCAGATGACCCGGTTTGATATGGATCACGTCATTAACGGGTTTGTTGAAACCGCCAGGGGAGCCATGGAAGCAGGGTTTGACGGATTTGAAATCCATTGTGCCCACGGATACCTCCACAACCAGTTTTTATCCGCGTACAGCAATCAGCGGACCGATGCCTATGGCGGCAGCCTGGAGAACCGGTTCCGGTTTATCCATGAGACCATCCAGGCCGTCCGGCCGGAAATCCCCATGGAAAAGTTGCTGGTGGTCCGGATCTCCAACTGGGGCATCGCTGATATGGATGTGTCCCTGTTCAAGGATGCCGACGAGTGGAAAGCGTTGATCGCGCGTTTTTCCGATGAACCCATTGACGCCATTTCCGTATCCACATATGATTACAATGATAAGGCGTTCGGCACGGATAAAACCATGGCCGCACTCACAAGGGAGGCAACGGAGCTGCCGGTCATGATCTGCGGCAAGATTCACGACCGGGAGAGTGCCGAGGCTGCATTGGCTGACGCCGACCTGGTATTGTCGGGCAAATCCATGTTGCTTAACCCGGACTGGGTGGCGGATGTGGAATCCGGCGGTTCATTAAAAGTGTACAGTTCAGACGAGGCCGGGGTGGCCTACACAGATACCCCGCTGCCCTGATCTCCCCTTTGGGGGAACCCCTAATTTCCCAGAACGGAGGTATGTGAATGAAGTGTGGAAGAGTCAAACCGGTGTCATTGGTAAGTGTCATCATTGCGCTATCGCTGCTGTCCCTGCTTGGATTAACCGGCTGTTCAGGGGCCCCGGATATTCCCGAATCCCTGATTGAAAGTGAGTTCCGCCATGCCTGGTATTCAATTCACGGGAAAAACGGGGAAAAGGGATACCGCTGGAAACTGGTCTCCCTTAAGCCGGGGAAACCGGAATTGAAAAAAGATAAAAAGAATGCCAGTGTTACCATTTTTTTCACCTACGTCGATACCACCGGAAAGGAACAGGATCGCCGGGGAAAATTCACCTTTCTTCAAAAAGGGAGATCCTGGGAATTGGAGGACCGCTCCGCCCGTTCCGCCTCATCTTCCACCCGGTATCATATTACGCCCTAATTAGATAATCTGCCTGCCGCCGCCCAGCATCCCGGGCGGCGGCCGGATACCTCTCCCCTAAGACCCCGGAACCCCGGGCGTTTCATCCTTTTAGAATCTGTTTCACATATAAGTTTAGCAGCCACGTAACACCAAATTAACATTTAAGGGGCATACTGCCTCAACTGTTGATGTCCATATCATCTATAAAATTCAAGGGATGACATACAATGATGGCTGCCTTACGAACCAAGAGCGGGGATGATCAGGAACGGTCACCCTGGATAAACCTGGATCACATCTCAGGGGTACTGGGAATTGACACTTCCACGCCGGACCGGTTTATCCGTTCCCTTCCTTTTTGTTGCGGAGATGCCACTGCGGGGACGGAGAACGAGTTTCAGACCGTCGTGGAAGGTGCCCGGGCGGACGTGGACCTGGCCCTGACCATTGAGGCATCCAACTACTATAAAAATCTGCTTAAGCAGGCCAAGGCCGGAGATACCCCTGAAAAACGGGTAACTGCACTGGAAAGCTTCCTGAATGACAAGGACGGCAAAGCCTGGGAAAATTCCTGGGTCCGCCTTCCCCGTCAATTACTAAATCGTTTTGCCAATGAAGTATTCAATATCGATCTCAAGGCAGATAAATCAAATCCCAATTCGGCCTACAGGGATGATGCGGGGCAATTTGTTTTTGACCAGGGCGGGGAAGCCTGGATCCGAATCCCGGTCAGTTATCTGCTCAAGTTGTCCCTGGCCGATGCCGTGGGCGACGAGACGGGTATTCCTGTTCATGTCCGGGTCTGCGGAGAAAAGATGCTGGGGCATTTTTCAAACGATAACTCCTCCCCTGAGCTTTTTTCCTTTCATCCCGTGAAATCAGATACCGCCATGGCAGGCATCGGCGACAAACTGGCCGCTGAATCCCTGACGCGCTTTCTGCTGACCCAGGCCCTGGTGGCCTATGCCGGTGAAAAATTTGATCTTCGGAAGAACGGTCAGACCGTAAAGGTCTTCTTTTCGGCGACGCCGCCAAACGATACCAAGCGGCTCAACGATGTGATTTCGGATGCGTTTTACCGGGAATTGTTCATGAGCCC
>JAKSBB010000345.1 GCA_022361315.1 Desulfobacterales bacterium | reverse complement strand
GCAGGGTCTGAGCACACCGGTGGGCAAGCCACGGGATGGACCGGCCAAGGTCTGTCTCCCGATGAACAGGCGCTTATGACAGCAGGTGATCGATGGCTCGCCGGGGCAGATATTGATCCCGATACCCTTTATTCGGACCATACGGCCCGCCGCATCCCCCTGCCGACCTATCCCTTTGAGCGCCAAAGGTGCTGGGTGGATCCCCAGAACGTCCGGGAAGATACAGGCCAGGAACCGGCTAAAAAAGAAGATATCTCGGACTGGTTCTACGTCCCCTCATGGAAGCGGCTGCCGCACCCGGTGGAAGCGGGACCCGTCTTCGGAACCGTTCTGCTCTTCATGGACGATGACGGGGACGGCAGGCAAATTGCCGAATACCTCGCCCAACGGTTATCAAAGGACGTCCGGGTGGTGGTGGTCAGGCCGGGCAGGGGCTTTGAAAAACCGGATGACAGCACTTACCGGATTGATCCCGATGCCCCCGGTGAATATAACACCCTCATGGCTGATCTCTGGGAGAGCCGGATCTGGCCGGATACGATTCTTCACTTGTGGTCCCTGACCCGGAGGCGGTTTACGGATGTGGCGCAAATGGACAACGGGTTGTCCATGGGATGCCACAGCCTTTCGTTTCTGGTGAAGGCTGTGGGGGAAGTGGGGCAAAGGGCGCCCCTGGGTCTGACGGTGGTCACCAACGGGACCCAGCAGGTGACCGGCGAAGAAAGGCTGGATCCGGTGAAAGCCGCCATTCTCGGACCTGCCAAAGTGATTCCCCTGGAGTATCCATACATTGATTGCCGGACCATTGATATGGTGTTGCCACAGGAGGCTGCCCCCCCGGAAAGCATAACGGCCCGGGCAGAACAGCTTTATCAGACGCTCCGTGCGGATGTGCGGGAGCCGGTGGTTGCCCTCCGCGGTGCCTTTGGCTGGACGCCGGCAATGGAACCTTTGCCAATGAAAGCCCCGGAAAAAACACCCGTTTCGTTGAAAAACAACGGGGTCTACCTGATTACCGGAGGCCTGGGAGGCATCGGACTGACATTGGCGGCAGACATCGCCCGGTCTGTTTCTCCCACATTGATTCTCATCGGGCGTTCGGATTTTCCTTCCAGGGACAGGTGGGAGGACTGGATGCTTCGGCACGGAGAAACGGATTCCGTAAGTATCAAAATACAGGCCATACGGGAGATGGAAGCATCCGGTGCCACCGTTTATCCGGTCCGCGCCGATGTGGCTGAACCGGTACAGATTCGCGAAATTCTCCATTGGGTGTCCGGGGAATTCGGACGTGTGGACGGGGTCATACATTCGGCGGGACGGCCTGATTTTTCTGGAATGATTCAGACACGGTCAAAGGCAGATGATGAAGCGGTAATGGCCCCTAAAATAAGGGGAACGATTCTGCTGGCCGACTACTTTAAAAATGCCGGGCCGGATTTTTTCATTCTCTGTTCCAGTCTTTCCACCGTGGTCTATGATACCCAGTTCGGGCAGAGTGCCTATGTGGCCGCCAATGAATTTCTGGATGTATTCGCCGCTCAGCGGTTTGCCTCCGGGGACACCGCTTTTGTCTCTGTGAACTGGGATACCTGGCGGGAAGTGGGAATGGCCGTGAATGCCGTCCGGCAAAAGGGCGTGGATGAAAAGGTGCTGGAAGAAGGGATGCTGCCCCATGAAGGCGCGGACGTGTTCCGGCGGATCCTGGCACATGGGGCGGCGCCACGGATGGTGGTTTCCACGCGGGATCCCGGCCGATACAATTCGGCGGCTTCTCATCCGGTCGCTTCTCATACCGGTGTTCATAACGGGCATACACCCGGGAAAACCGCTTCGAATGATGCCCGCCGGCCAAACAATGTGACGGAGACCTTGAATGATATCTGGCGGGAATGCTTCGGTGTTGAAGATATCGGGGCGGATGAGGATTTTTTCGCCATGGGCGGGGACTCGCTGCAAGGTACCCGGGTCATGTCAAGGATCACCGAATTGCTGGGGATTGACCTGGCGGTGGATGTGCTTTTTGAGCACCCGACCGTCCAATCGCTTGCGGATTATATTGCAGGCCTTTCCGAAGAAACAACCGCACCGGAAAAACGCGCAGGTGCCACCGCAGGGGAAGAAAGGAAAGTCATTTCGCTATGAGAAACATACGTCGGTTTTTAGATGACCTGGAGCGCCTGGATATCGTGGTGCGGGCTGAGGGGGCAGACCTTAAAGTAGACGGGCCGTCCGAGGTGCTGACCGATGATTTAATAGAAAAACTCAAAGGCCGGAAACCGGAAATTTTATCTTATTTGAACCGGGATGAAGGAGATGGCGCCCGGGATGGGATTCCCCTGTCCTTTGCCCAGGAGCGGCTCTGGTTCCTCCATCAACTGGTGTCGGAAAATCCCTTCTACAATATCGCCGTGGCCTCTCATATTGAGGGCCCTCTGGATCCGGATATCCTGGAACGCGCCTTCAGTGAAATCGTTCGCCGCCACGAGATCCTGCGAACGGTTTTTACCTCCAGTGACGGCATTCCTGAGCAGCGGGTTCTGGCGGCATTTCCCGTAACGCTGTCCCGGATTGATTTTTCTGATTTAACGGACGAGGATCAAAAAAGACAAGTCCGCAATACCGTCCGGGAGGCAACAGAAGTGGTGTTTGACCTGTCCCGGCTCCCGCTTTTCAGGGGGGTATTGGTCAGGACCGGGGCCGAGCGTTTTCTTCTGATGATCACCATGCATCACATGATCTCCGACGCCTGGTCCATGGAGGTGTTAAATCGCGAACTGGGGCAGATCTACAATGCATTTGCAAAGGGAAAGTCCTCTCCCCTGAAGGCGCTTCCCCTTCAATATGGTAATTTTGCAACCCGGCAGCATACTGTGTCGGCTGTTGAACAATGTGAGGCCCAGCTGGCTTACTGGCTGCGGCATCTGGAAGGGCTCTCCCCTCTTGATTTCCCCACGGATCATCCCAGACCCCCGGTACCTTCCTACAGTGGCAGCCGTGTGCCGGTATACATTCCTAAGGACCTGACCCGGGCGTTGAAAATATTGAGCCGGGAATCCGGGGCAACCCTGTTTATGGTATTGCTGGCCGGATTTTCCGCCCTGTTGTCCCGGTATACCGGTCAAACGGATATTGCACTGGGGTCTCCCATCGCCGGCCGGACACGCAGGGAAACCGAAACCATGATCGGTTTTTTTGTAAATACCCTGATCATGCGGACCGACTTGTCCCAAAATCCCACCTTTCTTGAACTCCTGACCCGTGTCCGGGAAACTGCATTGGGGGCTTATGCCAACCAGGCCGTGCCCTTTGAACAGATTGTGGCGGCCCTGCAACCCGAAAGGGATATGAGCCGTAACCCCCTGGTTCAGGTATCCCTGGTCCTCCAGAATGTGCCTCCGGAACCCCTGGATATCGACGGGCTGAAGTTTCAACGGGCCGACCTCGACGCGGTCACGGTTCGCATGGATATTGAATGCTATCTGTGGGAGTCCGGAGGGGAGATTCACGGGGCCATCCAATATTGCAATGATTTGTTTGAACCGCATTCTGTGGCGCAGCTTTCCGGACACTTTTTGAACCTGCTCCGGGATGCCGTGGAAACCCCCGGGAAGCGGCTTTCCGAATTTGACATGCTCAGCCCCGGAGAACGGCAGCAGATTTTGGAGACCTGGAGCGGGATTGAAGGCAAGGCAATAGAAAACCGGGCAGACTGCCTTCATCACCTTTTTGAGACCCAGGCGGAGAAACATCCGGATGCAACGGCGGTGGTGTCCGGAAGTGACCGGATGACTTACGGGATATTGAACGCATCTGCCGACGGGCTCGCCTTTCAACTGAGGGCGTTGGGCGTCGGGCCGGAGTCCGTGGTGGGGCTCCTTACGGACCGGTCCGTGGAGATGGTGGTGGGGATGTTGGGAATACTCAAGGCCGGTGGTGCCTATCTGCCCATTGACCCGGAATTGCCGGGGCAAAGAATTTCCTTCATGCTTAAGGATGCCTCTGTCCGGGTGACCGCTGCCCGTACACAGTTCATTCCCCGGGTCCCTGAAGGGGGTGGTGTGGTTTGCCTGGAGGATGTATTGGCTGACGTGGGCGGGGAGAGCTGCAGCAGGCAGGCTGTTTCCCTTAAGCCGGCGGGTGCCCCGGTATCGGGAGAAAACCCGGCCTACGTGCTCTACACCTCCGGTTCCACCGGCGAACCCAAAGGGGTGGTGGTCAGCCATGGGAGTGCGGTAAACCTCCTGCAGGGATTTGACGCCGTGGCTCCCTCACAGGGCAGGCCGGTGGGTACGGCGGTCTGTCCCTTTATCTTTGATGTCTCCGTGTGGGAGATTTTTTCCAATCTCTGTTTCGGCGGGACATTGCATATCCTTCCGGCCGGGGTCTCAATGGATCCTGTGGCATTGAACCTCTATATTCAATCCCAAGGTGTTACCAGTGCCTACCTGCCGCCGGGCCTGCTGGAGGATATGGCGGGGCAGATGGAGAAATCAGGGGACGGAACCGGTATTGCGCGTTTGCTGACAGGGGTCGAACCCATCAGACAGGGCGTTCTGGATCGGTTTGCCAGGCTTTCAGACACGCTGAGAATCATAAACGGATACGGACCTGCGGAGACCTGTGTCTGCGGCACCTTTTATCCCTTTGCCACCGGCGGTAACCCCAGGGCAAATACACCCATTGGTACACCGGTGACCGGCTACCGGATTTACATCCTCGACCAAGAGATGAATCCGGTTCCGGCAGGTGTTCCCGGGGAATTGGCAATCGGGGGCAAAGGCCTTGCCAGGGGATACCTGGGCCACCCCGCAGGGACGGCGGAGCAATTTGTACCGGACCCCTTCGGCGTTCCAGGCGGGCGATTATACAAAACGGGAGATATGGCAAAATGGTTGCCTGACGGTAATATCGCATTTTTAGGCCGGCGGGATCATCAGGTGAAGATTCGCGGATTCCGTATCGAGCTGGGGGAAATCGAAGGGGTGCTGTCGGATTGCCCGGAAGTCAAATACGCAGCGGTGGTTGTCCATGGGGCGGGGGCCGTACACAAGCGGTTGGCGGCTTATATTGAGCCTGTTGAATACACAGATGACACAGAAGGCAGAGATGACACAGAAGGCAGAGATGACACAGAAGGCAGAGATGACCTGGTCGGCAATGTAAAGCGCAGGCTTAAAGGTAGATTGCCGGGATATATGATCCCTGCGGTCATTGCCATTGTGGACCGGATGCCCCTTACCCCCGGCGGCAAAACAGATCGAAATGCCCTGCCTGCACCTGATTTTTCCCAGGCCCGGGACGAATCTGCCCCCCCGTCCACACGGGTTGAAAAACTGATCGCATCTGTATGGGCCGATGTATTGGGAGAGGGTCTTAAGGAATCTGCCGTGGGCTGCCATGATAATTTTTTTGAGCTTGGCGGGCACTCTCTTCTGGCCACCCAGGTCATTACGCGGATCAATCTTGCTTTGGATGCCCAAATCTCGGTTCGGGATCTGTTTGAGTACCCCACCGTTCACGGGCTTGCGGGGCGCTGCGGAGACGCGGTTGCGATAACAGAGAACAATGGTATTCCCCTGATATCCAGGGAATCGGATCATATCCGCCTTTCTTTCGCCCAGGAGCGGCTTTGGTTTCTGGAGCAGCTAATCTCCGAGAATCCCTTCTACAATATGGCGGCGGTCTTTGCCATCGACGGTGCACTGGATAAAGAGGCCCTGAATAAAACCTTCAATGAGATCATCCGCCGCCACGAGATCCTGAGGACCGCCATTGTATCGGAAAACGGAGTGCCGGGGCAGTGCATACATCCGTCCTGCACCATGGACCTTCGGTTTACGGACCTGTCGGACCTGGTGGACGCCCGAAAAACTAGTCAACTGCGCACCTTGGGCCGCGCCGTCGTGGAGCGGGTTTTCGATCTTACCGCCCCCCCGCTTTTCCGGGCGGATCTTTTTAAAACCGGCGCCGGGCAGCATATCCTGATGATGACCATGCATCATATCGTATCGGACGGATGGTCCATGGGGGTGATATTCCGGGAGATGGGGTTAATTTATAATGCCATGGTGGCAGGCAAGCCGTCTCCGTTGCCGGAACTTCGTGTTCAGTACGCTGATTTTGCCGCCTGGCAGCGCAGGCACCTTACCGGTGCGCTGCTTGAAAAACAACTGGATTACTGGCGGGAAACCCTTGCCGGTGTGACACCGCTTAATCTGCCCTTGGACCGTCCCAGGCCGTCCATTGCATCTTACCGGGGGGACCGCGTTCCCCTGCACCTGTCAGCGGACCTTGCCGGGGCACTTAAACGGTTGAGCCGGGAATCGGGCACCTCCCTGTTTATGACCCTCCTGGCCGGATTTTCCGTTTTGATGGCCCGGTATACCGGTCAGACGGATATCGCAGTGGGCTCCCCCATCGCAGGCCGGACCCACAGGGAAACCGAAGCGCTCATCGGTTTTTTCGTCAATACCCTGGTGATGCGGACGGACCTGTCCGGAAATCCGGGGTTCCGTGAGGTGTTGGCCCGTGTCCGGAAAACCGCCCTGTCAGCCTATGCCCATCAGGATGTCCCCTTTGAACAGATCGTTGCGGACCTGGCCCCCGAAAGGGATATGAGCCGGAATCCCATTGTCCAGGTGGCATTTGCCTTCCAGAATGCCCCAATGGATGAAATCGATCTTGACGGTCTGGCCGTTCGTCCTGCCGAGGTTGACGGGGCCACCGTCCGTATGGATATGGAATTTCATCTGTTGGAGGTTGACGGCGGGCTTACCGGGTCCATTCTGTATTGTACTGATCTTTTTGAACGTGATTCTGTTGAACGGTTGGCCGGTCATGTCCGTAATCTGCTGCAGGACGTCGCGGGGTGTCCTGACAAACGGGTCGGAGACCTTGATATTCTCGACGGCGGGGAACGGCACCAACTGCTTGTGGAATGGAGCGATACGGCTCGTGAACACCCACCCGGTGACCGTTTTCTCCATTTGTTTGAGGCCTGTGCGAAAAACGCCCCCGGGGCCGATGCCGTTGTATTCGGTGATGATCGTATC